>CBHWAL010000127.1:0-9902 GCA_966111495.1 uncultured Achromobacter sp.
CTGGGGCCGGCGGCGTGGCTGGGCGTGCGCGAACTGCCCTGGCGCGAATGGCGCGCGGACCTGCGCACGGCGACCGGCGAGCAGCGCCGCGTCGAACTGGCCGATGGCACGCAGCTGGTATTGAACACGGCCAGCGCCGTGGACGTCGACTACACGCCGACGCAACGCGTGCTGTGGCTGCGCGCGGGCGAAATCCTGCTGACGACGGGACGCGATCCCGCGCCGGCGCCGCGCCCGTTCCTGGTGCAGACGACGCAGGGCGTGCTGCGGGCGCTGGGTACGCGCTTCATGGTCCGCGACGAAGGCGCCAGCGTGCGGGTGGCGGTGTACGAGGGCGCGGTCGAGATCCGGCCCGCCCGGGCGGACGCCAGCGTCGTGGTGCTGGCGGCTGGCGAGCAGACCGTCTTCACGGCCGGTGGAAGTGAGGCGCCGGTTTCCGCCGACGCGTTGCCGGCGTCGTGGGCGGACGGCATGCTGGCCGCGCGCAACTGGCGGCTGGCCGATCTGGTGGACGAGCTGGGCCGCTACCGCCACGGTGTGCTGCGTTGCGATCCCGCTGTCGCCGAGCTGCGCGTGTCGGGGGCGTTTCCGTTGAACGACATCGAAGCCAGCCTGCGTCTGCTGCAAAAGACGCTGCCCGTTCGGGTGAGCCGCGTGACCCCGTGGTGGACGACGATTGCGCCGCGCGCCGCCGTTACAAATTAATCGCCAATCGGCTGACACTTTTTTCCGCTTCGTCCGGTGTACCGGGTGAACCGCCGCGACATGCGCGCCACCCCTACCCACGAAGGATCGTTTCATGGTTTCCCGACTCTCCCGATCGCCCCGCCTGCCGCGCGGCATTGCCGTCCTGTCGCCCGCGGCGTCGCTGGTGCGGGCCGCCGGCCTGGGGCTGGCGCTGCTCGCGGCCTCGGGAATGCCGGCGCCCACCTTCGCGGCCGAGACCGCCAGCGCCGCGCCGCGCAAGTCCTACGCCATTGCGCCGGGACCGCTGGGCGACGTGCTGGCGCAGTTTGCCGCCAGTGCGGGCGTGCCGCTGTCGTTTGATCCCGCCCTGGTGGCGGGCCAGCACAGCGACGGCCTGCAGGGCGACTACTCCGTGCGTGAGGGCTTCGCGCGGCTGCTTTCCGGATCAGGCTATGCGCTGGCCGAACAGGGCGGCGGCGCGTATTCGCTGCGCAAGCTGCCCGCGGCCGCTGGCGAGACCACCGTGCTGCCGGCGGTCACCGTGGACGGGGCGGGCGTCAGCCCCTCGGCGTTGCCGGCCGAATTCGCGGGCGGCCAGGTGGCCCGCGGCGCGCGGATGGGCCTATTGGGCAACCGCGACGTGATGGACACGCCGTTCAACGTCACCAGCTACACGTCGGAATTGCTGGCGAACCGCCAGGCCGTGACCCTGGCCGACGCGCTGATCGTCGAGCCGTCCGTGCGCTTTACCGGCCAGATTGGCGGCGTGACCGATTCGTTCTACATCCGCGGCTTTCCCATCGGCGAAGGCAACCTGGGCGAAATCGCCTTTGACGGCGTCTATGGCGTCGCGCCCAACTACCACGTCTTCACGGACTACATCGAGCGCGTGGAAGTGCTGAAGGGGCCGGCCGCGCTGCTGTACGGCATGTCGCCCAACAGCGGGGTGGGTGGCGTCATCAACATGGTGCCCAAACGCTCGCTGCCCGAGGACCTGACCCGCGTGTCGGCCGATTACGTCGGCGACTCGCAGTTCGGCGCCCGGGTCGACCTGAGCCGCCGGTTTGGCGACGCGGGCGAATGGGGTGTGCGGGTCAACGGCATGCAGCGGCAGGGCGATACGCCGCTGGACAACATGAAATCGCGCACGACCATCGGCGCGCTGTCCCTCGATTACCAGGGCGAACGGTTGCGCGCCTCGCTGGACCTGCTGACACAGCACGAGAAGATCGATGCACCGACGCGGCCGTTTCTGGTGGCGCCCGGCATTGCCGTGCCGCGCGCCGCGGACGGCCGACGCAACGCCACGCAGCCGTGGGGCTGGTGGAAGTCCGACGGCCAATCGGCGCTGCTGCGCGTGGAATACGACATCAGCGATCGCCTGACGGTGTTCGCGGACGCGGGCGGCTCGGACACCCGCGTGTCGCGTCTGTCGGACCAGACGCCCACCATCGTGAACGAGGCCGGCGACACCGTGGTGACGCCGAACAACTTCCGCTTCCAGGTCAACCGCAGCACCTACAACGCCGGACTGCGCGCCAAGCTGGACACGGGACCGGTGCGCCACGCCGTCAGTTTCATGGGCAGTCTGTACAGCGACCGCAACCTGCAGGCCAGCGTGAGCGGCACGCCGCTCACATCCAACATCTACCGCCCGATCACGCGTCCCGAGCAGCATATTCCCGCGCCCGCCAACGTGCCCAAGGTGTCGTCGTCCGACCTGTCCGGGCTGGCGCTGGCCGATACCCTCAGCATCCTGGACGAGCGCGCACAGTTGACGCTGGGCCTGCGCCACCAGCGCATCGAGTCGCGCAACTTCAACGGCGCCACGGGCGTGCGGACCGTCAGCTACGACGAAAGCGCGACTACGCCGCTGGCGGGGCTGGTCATCAAGCCCTGGCACAACGTCTCGTTCTACGCCAACTACATCGAGGGCCTGAGCAAGGGCGACGTGGCGCCCGCCACCGCCACCAACGCGGGAGAGGTTTTCAAACCCTACAAGGCCAAGCAGAAGGAAGTGGGGGTCAAGGTCGAGCTGGACAGCGCGATGGTGACGCTAAGCGCCTTCGAGATCACCAAGCCCAGCGGACAGCTCACGAACGGCGTGTACGCGGCCGACAGCGAGCAGCGCAACCGCGGGCTGGAATTGAATGTGTCCGGCGAACCGGTGCGCGGCGTGCGCCTCTTGGGCGGCGTGACGTTCCTGGATGGCGAGCTGACGCGCACCAACAGCGCGGCAACGCAGGGCAACCGGCCCGTGGGCGTGCCGACCGTCGCCGTCAACCTTGGCGCCGAGTGGGACACGCCGTGGGTGACCGGGCTGACCTTGACGGGCGGCATGGTCTACACCGGACGCGAATACATCAACCAGGCGAACACGCAGTCCGTGCCGTCGTGGACGACGTTCGACCTGGGCGCGCGCTATGCCCTCAAGGTCCAGGGCCGGGACGTCACGCTGCGCGCCAACGTCGTCAACGTGTTCAACCGCGCCTATTGGTCTGGCGTCGCTTCGTACGGCACGATCTCGCAGGGCGTGCCGCGCACCGTCATGCTGTCAGCGACGATGGACTTTTAAATCGATGGACCTCTAAGGGCTGGCAAACACCATGCACACCGGGCTGCCGACGGACAGCGCATAGCCGTCGTGCGCCAGCGTGCCGCTGGCCGGATCCACGCGAAACCGCTGCAGCGTGTCGCTGTCTTCGTTCAGCGCGAAGACAAACCGGCCGTCGGGCGACAGCGTGAAAAAGCGGGGTGTTTT
Organism: uncultured Achromobacter sp.; assembly: GCA_966111495.1. GTDB lineage: Bacteria > Pseudomonadota > Gammaproteobacteria > Burkholderiales > Burkholderiaceae_B > Achromobacter. The sequence continues at coordinate 3,449 of CBHWAL010000127.1, forward strand.
GCCGTGCGTGTGGGCGTGCTGCACGGGGGTCAGGCGGCCAGTGTCCTTATCCACGCGAAACACCGCGATGCTGTCGTCGCCCCGGTTCGACGCGTACAGGTGCAGGCCATGGCTGTCCAGCGCGATGCCGGCGGCGCGGCTGTTGCCGGTATAGGTGTCGGGCAGGGTGGGCAGCACCTGAAAAGGGCGCAGCGCGCCGGCGTCCAAGGCATAAGCCGTGACGGTGTTGTCCAGTTCGTTGACGACATACAGCCACCGCCCCGACGGATGAAAGACCGCATGGCGCGGCCCCGCGCCTTCGCGCGCCGCCGCGACGCTGGCAGACTGCGCGCCGATACCGTGCGCTTCAACGGGATACAGAAACACCCGGTCCAGCCCCTTGTCCGGCACCGCCACAAACTGGCCTGACGGGTCGAGCACGTTGAAATGTGGCTTGGAAAACGGCTGCTCCTTGCGGTGCGGCCCCGGCTCGCCGGCCAACGGCACCGTCTGCGACACTGCTTGCAGCCCGCCGTCCGCCGCCACGGGCAGCACCGCTAGCGTGCCGGTCAGGTGATTGGAGACCATCAGGTAACGCGCCGATGGTCCCAGCGCCAGGTGGACCGGATTGCGGCCCTGGCAGTCCTGCGTGTGCCAGGGCGTCAGCGTGCCGTCGCGCGGGTCGCGGCGCAGCGCGCTGACCTCGCTGCTGTCGCCGTGCACGGTGTACAGGATCGGCAGCGATGGGTGCGGCAGCAGATACGACGGATTGTGCAGACCGCCCACGACCTGCTTGAGCGTCAGCGTTCCCGTCTCGGGCGCGTAGTCGAACACGCTGATGCCCTCGCCGCGGGCATTGCGTTCCCGGGTGGTCCGGGAGCCGATATAAACATACATGGCGCGAGCCTCTTTTCAGCCGGTTGAAAACAGCCGCGCCACGCGCGGCCCTATGAAGTCAGAATGCCGCTGATGCGAGCCAGGTTGTCGAGCGTGCTGCGCAGGTGGGCGGAAAGCGCGTCGGCCGCTTCGTCGTTGCGTTCGCGTTCCAGCAGATCCAGGATGGCCAGGTGCTGATCGCAATGCTGCGTGTAGCGGCTGCGGTCCTGCATCGAGCGGTACGACAGCAGGCGGCGCACGCGGTTGACGCGCTTGATTGTGTCGATGAAGAACGGATTGCCGGAGGCTTCCACCAGCGATTCATGAAAGCGCACGCCGCGGTCGTGGAGCTGGTCCGCGGTGTCGGTGGCGATACCGCCTTCCAGCAGGTGCATTTCCGCGGCGCGGCAGCGCGCCAGCACGGATTTTTCGATGCGAAAGCCGGGCTCGCGCAGCGCCGCCGGTTCCAGCGCCAGGCGCAGCCGGTAGGACTGCAGCAGGCTGTCGGACGTCGTCATCATGGACGAGAACTCCCATCCGTAACCGGGCCGGCGCTGTGCCCAGCCCTCTTGCGAAATGCGGCCCAGCAGCGCTTGGGTCTGCGCGTTGGTTAGCGCGTAGCGGGTGCGCAGCAGCGCTTCGCTGCACTGCATCGGCAGTTCGCCGCGCAGCAGTTCATCGGCAAGTGCAAAGTACGTCTGCGTGACGATGTCGTCCGCCGACGGGGGCGCGATGTCGGTGGGGGCCTCGCCCGCGACGTCGAAATCCCGCAGCAGGAAGTACCCGCGGTTGGGCTTACGCGCCACCACGCCGTGCTGCTCCAGGATGCCCAGCGCATCGTTGACCGGCGAGCGCGACAGACGCAGGCGGTCGGCGATCTGCTGTGCGCGCAGGTGCGCGCCTTCCTGCAGACGGTCTTCCTTGATGAGGTCCAGGATCTTCGAGACGGTATTGGTTTGCGCGCTCATGGGTGGCGGACGGCCGATGAAATGGTGTCCGACAGGATAGCGGGAATGACGCCGCCCATCTGCAACAGGCGGATCTCCAGCCGGGTCTCGACGGCCGCGGTGGCGATCAGCGGCTCGGTCCGGCCATCGGCGCGCAGGATGCGCACGGGGATGGCGGCGCGGGGCGTGAGCGCGGCGGCCTCGGCGTCGATCTCGATCCGGTCGCCGGGCTGCAGCTGCAGGGTCGCGGGCGTCGCGCCGTCGGGCAGGCGCAGCGGCAGGATGCCCATGCCGATCAGGTTGGATCGGTGGATGCGTTCGAAGCTGACCGCCAGCACCGCGCGGATGCCAAGCAGACGCTGGCCCTTGGCCGCCCAGTCGCGCGACGAACCGGTGCCAAAGCGCGCACCCGCCACCAGCACGACGGGCTGCGAGGCCTTGGCGTAATGCGCAGCGGCGTCCCAGATGGGTTCGAGCCGGCCGCTGGGCGCGTGCAGGGTGTGGCCGACGGGGGCAGAGGGACAGAGCAGGTTGGACAAGCTCTTGCTGTAGAACGCGGCGCGCATCATGACTTCCCAGTTGCCTCGGCGCGATGCGAAGACGTTCAGGTCGTTGCGGTCGTCGCCGCGTTCGACCAGGAAGTCCGCGATCAGGCTGTCGGGCGGGATGGCGCTGGCGGGCGACAGGTGGTCTGTTGTGACGTCGTCGCCCACGACCAGCAGCGGATGCGCGGTGTAGCGGCCAAGCTGGCTGCCGGCCTCGATGCTGGCAAACGGCGGGCGGCGTAGGGCGGTGGACGCGGCATCCCACGGAAACCGCGCCGACGCGGGCGATTGCAGGGCCTGCCACGCGGGGTTCGCGCTGGCGATCTTGAACGCGGCGCGATAGTCGTCGGGACGCTGCCCGGCGGCCAGCGCGGCGTCGATCTCGGCTTCTGTCGGCCATAGGTCGGACAGGTGCACCGCGCGCCCGTCGGGCGTCACCTGGACTGCCTCGCGGCTAAGGTCTTTTTCCGCGTCGCCGGCCAGCGCAAAAGCAATGACCAGCGGCGGCGACATCAGAAAGCCCAGGTCCAGATCGGGATGGATCCGGCCCGTGAAATTGCGGTTGCCGGACAGCACCGCCACGGGGTGGATGGCGCCGTCGGCCAGCGCGTCCCGCACGACCTGCGGCAGCGGACCGGAGTTGCCGATGCAGGTGGTGCAGCCGTAGCCGACGATGTCAAAGCCCACCGCGGCCAGGTCGTCCAGCAGGCCGGCGCGCGCCAGGTATTCGGCGGCCGCGGGCGAGCCGGGTCCTAGCGAGGTCTTGACCCAGTGCGGGGGCCGCAGTCCGGCCTGACGGGCCTTGCGGGCGAGCAGCCCGGCCGCCGTCAACAGGCGCGGGTCCGACGTGTTGGTGCAACTGGTGATCGCGGCGATGGCACTGGGGTGGCGGGGCAGGGCGGCATGCGCGCGCGGCGTGAAATCCAGGGCGGCAAGGATGTCGCGCGTCTGCCCGTAAGGATGCAGATCCTGCGGACGCTTGGGGCCGGCCACGTGCATCTGCACGGCATCCAGCGCGATATCGACCACACGGGTGTAGCGCGGCTCGGCATCGGGATCCAGCGCGATGCCCGTGAGCCGCGCGTAGGCTTCGACGCGCGCGATGTGATCTTCAGTACGGCCCGTCTGGCGCAGGTAGGCCAGTGTTTCACCGTCGATGGGAAAGTAGCCCGTGGTCGCGCCGTACTCGGGCGCCATGTTGGCCACGACGCAACGGCTGCCGGCAGGCAGCGTGGCCACGCCCGGCCCGAAGAATTCGACGAACTCGCCGGATACGTGGATGGCCCGCAAGCGCTGGGTGACGGTCAAGGCCAGGTCCGTGGCCGTGACGCCGGGCTGGAGCGCGCCCGTCAGCCGCACGCCGATCACGTCGGGAATGCGAAGCATGGTCGGCATGCCGAACATGACCGTCTGCGCTTCCAGACCGCCCACGCCCCAACCCAGCACGCCGATGCCGTTGATCATCGGCGTATGGCTGTCGGTGCCGATCATCATGTCGGGATACAGGGCCGTGCCGTCCGGATTGGGCTGGTGGCAGACCACGGTGGCCAGTTGCTCCAGGTTGATCGTGTGCATGATGCCGGTGCCGGGCGGGTGGATGCGCACGTTCGACAGTGCCTTGGAGGCCCAGCGCAGAAAGCGGTAGCGCTCGGCGTTGCGCCGCAGTTCCAGGTCCAGGTTGGCTTGCGCCGCGTCGGCGCGCGCATAGGCTTCGACGGCCAGCGAGTGGTCCACTGACACGTCCACCGGCAGCACGGGATTCAGCACCGACGGATCGACGCCGGTCTCGGCCAGCGCGTCGCGCATGGCGGCAATGTCGACCAAGGCGGGCGTGCTGGTGGTGTCGTGCATCAGCACGCGGCCCGGTTGAAAGGCGATCTCGGATTCGCTGGTGCCGTTCGCCAGCCAGCCGAACAGCGCGGCGACGGCGGCGTCGCGCTCGGCGCCCTGCATGTTGCGCAGCGCATTTTCCAGCAGCAGGCGCAGCACGACCGGCAGCCGGAAGTATTCCGCGCCGTACTCGGCGGGCAGGTCCAGGCAGGTGTACGGGACGCCGTTCAGGGTGAAGCGAGCGCGGCGCAGCGGGGCATTGGTGTTTTCCATAGCTGCCAGTTTTGCATATTGCCTGCATAAAATGCAATTAAGGAAAAACCCGGCCGCGCATTGACGCAAGGCCCTAACGGAGACAGACCATGCCCCCCATTCGTACCCTGGCCGCCGCCGCAGCCCTGGCGCTTGCCGCCTCAACCCCGCTCCACGCCGCCGACCTGCCGGCAAATCGCCCCATCACGCTGATCGTGCCATTCGCCGCGGGCGGGGGCGTGGACGGCATGGGCCGGCTGCTGGCCGAGCGCCTGCGCAGCGAACTGCCGCAGGGCGTGGTGGTGGAGAACAAGCCGGGCGCCAGCGGGATGCTGGGCGCGACGGCCGTCGTGCGTTCCGCGCCGGACGGCGCGACGCTGCTGCTGGGATCGGCCGGTGAGACGGCCATCAATCCGCTCGTCTTCAAGACCAAGATGCAGTACCAGCCCGAAAAGGACCTGGCGCCTATCGCGCTGATTGCCCGCGTGCCGAACGTGCTGGTCGCCAATCCCAAGCTGCCGGTCGCGAACGTCGAGCAGTTGGTGGCATACGGCCGCGCCCATCCCGACAAGCTGACGTACGCGACCAGCGGCGTGGGCAATCCGCAGCACCTGAACGGCGAGCTGTTGCAGTCGCTGGCGGGCATCAAGATGGTTCACGTCCCGTACAAGGGCGCTGCGGCGCAACTGGTGGACGTGGCGGCGGGCAGCGTGGATCTCACCTTTGTCAGCCTGGCGGGCGCCTTGCCGTTCATCAAGAGCGGCAAGGTCAAGCCGCTGGCGGTGACGTCTGCGAAGCGCGCGTCGTTCGCACCCGACATTCCCGCGTTGGCCGAGTACGCCCCGCTCAAGGACTACGCGCTGGAAAAGTGGTTTGGCGTCTTCGTGCCGGCGAATACGCCGCCGGACGTGCAGCAGACGCTGGCGCCCGCCATCGACCGCAGCCTGAAGGACGAGAAATTCGTCGCCAGCATCCGCGAACTGGGCGGCGAAGTGCAGCCGATGAGCCAGGATGAATTCCGCGCGTTCATCAAGGCGCAGACGGCCGTCTTTGCCAAGGTCGTGACCGACGGCAACATCACGGCGGAAAACTGAAACGGGTTGCGCGGCAGTGCTGTGCGTTACGGCGCGTCGTGCAGCATCAAATCAAGGCCGATTCGTTCACCGCTGCGCACGCGGCTGATGGCCTGGCGTGCCGTAACGCGGTAGATGCCCTGAGGGCCCGATACGGGCCGGTGCGACGTCGCGATCACCGCCCCGTCGCCCAGCCCCAGCGGCAGCACCATCGGGCGCGACTGCATGCGGGGGCGCTGTTCGGTCATGATGAGTTCGCCGCCCGTAAAGTCCACGCCGGGCTCGGACAGCAGCACGATCAGCCGCAACGGAAACACGCTGGCGCCGTCGCCATGCTGCAGCAGCGGCTGGTAGCCGGGTGCGCGCAGACGCTGGATCGTGGAGAGGCTGCGCGTTTGACCTGATTGGCGGTTCTGCTGGATGTAGGCGGGCAGATCGTCCGGGTATGTCACATCCAGGTTCAGCGCGGCAGCCCAGGCGCGCGCCACCGGAAGCAGCCGTGTGTATAGCTCGGCGCGCAGGCTGGCGAGCGGAGGCGGCAGAGGATCGGCGAGGACCTGCGCCCGAGCCAGCGTGCGCGCATCGTCCGGCGCGTACAGCGCGGGCAGCAGCGCCCAGCCCTGCGCGTCCAGGTCTTGCGCAATGCATGTCCAGTCGTATTGGCCGAGCGGGCGGGAGGCGGGCGTGGTCATGGTCCTGGGCGTGGTCGTGTCTTGGATATGATTTTGCGAATCCACAGCTTAGCCACTCCGGCGCGCCCCGGCACTCCGCCGCTTGCTGTCCGGCCGCGCCAGCCGGGGGTCAGTTGCCGTGCAGTATGCTTACCCGCTTCATCGACACTCCCCCCGCTGCCCGCAATGACTGATTTTCCTTTTGATGCCGTGCTGTTCGACTGCGACGGCGTTCTGGTCGATTCCGAACCCATCACCAGCCGCGTGCTGACCGAGATGCT
>CBHWAL010000128.1:0-9891 GCA_966111495.1 uncultured Achromobacter sp.
TGGGCCAACCGCGACCGCTTAGTGCTGTCCAACGGCCACGGTTCGATGCTGATCTACGCCCTGTTGCACCTGACGGGCTACGACCTGCCGATCGAAGAAATCAAGAATTTCCGCCAGCTGCATTCCAAGACGCCGGGTCACCCCGAAGTGGGCATCACCCCGGGCGTGGAAACGACCACCGGCCCGCTGGGTCAGGGTCTGGGCAATGCCGTGGGCATGGCGCTGGCCGAAGCGCTGCTCGCCGCTGAATTCAACAAGCCGGGCCACACGCTCGTCGATCACCACACCTACGCGTTCACCGGCGACGGCTGCCTGATGGAAGGCATCTCGCATGAAGTGTGCTCGCTGGCCGGCACGCTCAAGCTCGGCAAGCTGGTCGTGCTGTACGACGACAACGGCATTTCCATCGACGGCCATGTGGAACACTGGTTTGCCGACGACACCGCCAAGCGCTTCGAAGGCTACGGCTGGAACGTCGTCCGCGGCGTGGACGGCCATGACGTCGCCGCTGTAGACGCCGCCATCAAGGCCGCGCGTTCGCAGTCGGACAAGCCGACGCTGATCGTCTGCCGCACCGTGATCGGCAAGGGTTCGCCCAACATGGCCGGCACGCACAACGTGCACGGCGCGCCGCTGGGCAAGGACGAGATCGCCGCCACGCGCACCGCGCTGGGCTGGTCGTCGGAACCCTTCCAGATTCCGCAAGACGTCTACGACGGCTGGGATGGCCGCAAGCAGGGCGCCGAAGCCCAGGCTGAATGGCAAAAGCGTTTCGACGCCTACGCCGCCGAATTCCCCGAGCAGGCCGCTGAATTCACGCGCCGCATGAAGGGCGAGATGCCCGCCGGCTACGCCGAACAGTTCACGGCCTTCCTCTCCGCCACGCTCGAAAAGGGCGAAACCGTCGCCACCCGCAAGGCCTCGCAATTCGCGATCGCCGCGCTGGCGCCGCTGCTGCCGGAAATGCTGGGCGGCTCGGCCGACCTGACCGGCTCGAACTTCACTGACTGGAAGGGCGTTGCCGCCGTCCGCGCCGGCGACAAGGGCATCCAGCTCGGCCGCCACATCAACTACGGCGTGCGCGAATTCGGTATGGCCGCCATCATGAACGGCATCGCGCTGCACGGCGGCTACCTGCCGTTCGGCGGCACGTTCCTGACGTTCTCCGACTACTCGCGCAACGCCATCCGCATGGCCGCGCTGATGAAGCAGCGCGTCATCCACGTGTTCACCCACGACTCCATCGGCCTGGGCGAAGACGGCCCGACCCACCAGTCGATCGAGCACGCCGCCAGCCTGCGCCTCATTCCCAACCTGTCGCTGTGGCGTCCTTGCGATACGGCCGAGACCGCCGTGGCCTGGAACGCCGCCGTGACGCGTCCGGCCAGCATCGGCATGGACGTGCATGACGGCGGCCCGACGGCCCTGTTGCTGTCGCGCCAGAACCTGCCGTTCGTGCAGCGCGACGCGGCCACCGTGGACGCCATCGCCCGCGGCGGCTATGTGCTGCGCGACGCTGAAGGCGCCCGCGCCGTCATCATCGCCACCGGCTCCGAAGTCGCCATCGCCCTGGACGCCCAGGCGCAGTTGGCCAAGGAAGGCATCCCCGTGCGCGTGGTCTCCATGCCCAGCACCGACGTCTTCGACAAGCAGGACGCCGCCTGGAAGCAATCCGTGCTGCCCAAGGGCCTGCCGCGCGTGGCTGTTGAAGCCGGCGTCACCGCCTTCTGGCACAAGTACGTGGGCCTGGAGGGCGCCGTGGTCGGCATCGACCGCTACGGCGAGTCCGCACCGGCTGGCGCACTGTTCAAGTTCTTCGGGCTGACCGCCGACAAGGTGGCCGAGACCGTCCGCCAAGTTTTGTAAAAAAGGAGCTTAGTCATGACCATTCGCGTCGCCATCAACGGTTACGGTCGCATCGGCCGCAACATCCTGCGTGCCCACTACGAAGGTGGCAAGAAGCACGATATCGAAATCGTCGCCATCAACGACCTGGGCGATCCCAAGACGAACGCGCACCTGACGCGCTACGACACCGCCCACGGCAAGTTCCCGGGCACCGTCGAAGTCGACGGCGAGTTCATGGTCGTCAACGGCGACAAGATCCGCGTGCTGGCCAACCGCAACCCGGCTGAACTGCCCTGGGGCGACCTGAAGGTCGACGTCGTGCTGGAATGCACGGGCTTCTTCACCACCAAGGAAAAGGCCGGCGCGCACATCAAGGGCGGCGCCAAAAAGGTCATCATCTCGGCCCCCGGCGGCAAGGATGTCGACGCCACCATCGTCTACGGCGTCAATCACGGCGTGCTGAAGTCGACGGACACCGTCATCTCCAACGCATCGTGCACCACCAACTGCCTGGCCCCGCTGGTCAAGCCGCTGAACGACAAGCTGGGCCTGGAAAACGGCCTGATGACGACCGTTCACGCCTACACCAACGACCAGGTCCTGACCGACGTCTACCACGAAGACCTGCGCCGCGCGCGTTCGGCCACGATGAGCATGATCCCCACGAAGACCGGCGCTGCCGCCGCCGTGGGCCTGGTCCTGCCGGAACTGAACGGCAAGCTGGACGGCTACGCCATCCGCGTCCCGACCATCAACGTGTCGCTGGTCGACCTGTCGTTCGTGGCCAGCCGCGACACGACCGCCGAAGAAGTGAACAGCATCCTGAAGGCCGCGTCGGAAGGCGAGCTCAAGGGCATCCTGGACTACAACACCGAACCCCTGGTCTCGGTCGACTACAACCACAACCCGGCCTCCAGCACCGTTGACGCGTCGCTGACCAAGGTCTCGGGCCGCCTGGTCAAGGTCTCGTCCTGGTACGACAACGAGTGGGGCTTCTCGAACCGCATGCTCGACACCACCGTCGCGCTGATGTCGGCCAAGTAAGCACACCGCCAGTCCATAAGGGGACGGATTTGTTTTCCGCCGTTGCGGAAAATGGGTTCGTCCCCTTTGTTCGCCTACCGAAGGAATCCAAATATGTCCAAGGTCAAAACTTTGTCCGCGCTGGCCAAGGCCGGCGCGCTGTCCGGCAAGCGTGTGTTCATCCGCGCCGACCTCAACGTCCCGTTCGATGACGCCGGCCGCATCAGCGAAGACACCCGCATCCGCGCTTCGGTGCCCGGCATCCGCCTGGCGCTGGACGCCGGCGCCGCCGTGATGGTCACGTCCCACCTGGGCCGTCCCAAGGAAGGCGTGCTGACCGACGCCGATTCGCTCGCCAAGGTCGGCCAGCGTCTGTCCGAGCTGCTGGGCATGCCCGTGCAACTGGTGCGCGCCTGGGTCGACGGCGTGAAGGTCGATCACGGACAGGTCGTGCTGCTGGAAAACTGCCGCGTGAACGTCGGCGAAAAGAAGGACGACGAGGCGCTGGCCAAGAAGATGGCCGCGCTGTGCGACGTGTACGTCAACGACGCCTTCGGCACGGCACACCGCGCCGAAGCCACCACCCATGGCATCGCGCGCTTTGCGTCTGTTGCCTGCGCCGGCCCGCTGCTGGAAGCCGAACTGGATGCGCTGGGCCGTGCGTTGCACGAACCGAAGCGCCCGCTGGTCGCCATCGTGGGCGGCTCCAAGGTGTCGACCAAGCTGTCCATCCTGCAATCGCTGGCCGACAAGGTCGATCAGCTGGTGGTGGGCGGCGGCATCGCCAACACGTTCATGCTGGCCGCCGGCCTGTCCATCGGCAAGTCGCTGGCCGAGCCCGACCAGGTCGATCAGGCCCGCGCCGTCATCGACATCATGAAAAAGCGCGGCGCGGCCGTGCCGATCCCTGTTGACGTGGTGTGCGCCAAGTCGTTCGGCGCCGACGCCGAGGCCACCGTCAAGGCGGCCACCGACGTGGCCGACGACGACATGATCCTGGACATCGGCCCCAAGACCGCCGAACAACTGGCCGGCATCCTGAAGCAGGCGGGCACGATCGTCTGGAACGGCCCGGTGGGCGTGTTCGAATTCGACCAGTTCGCCAACGGTACCGAAGTGGTGGCGCGCGCGATTGCCGACTCCGACGGCTTCTCGATCGCCGGCGGCGGCGACACCCTGGCCGCCATCGCCAAGTACAAGATCGGCGAGCAGGTCGGCTACATCTCCACCGGCGGCGGCGCATTCCTGGAATTCCTGGAAGGCAAGACCCTGCCCGCCGTGGCCGTGCTGGAAGCCCGCGCGGCGGGTTGATTCCGGCCGTATGCGCCGTCCTGCGAAGGGGCGGCGTGCGGCGGGGGGCTGGCGTTTTCGGGCGCCGGATTCCGTCGTAGTGGGGCGGTGTCAGACACCTCGGCCGTCTCGACCTCTCCTGGTATCCAGGTGTCTGACACCCTTATGCGCTGGCCGCCCAGATCGAACGGGTGCTGCACGGGTGTCTGACACCGGGCCAACAGCGCAGACGCCACACACCCGCAGCCGCCGCCTTGATTCGCCGCGCGCCGCGCGGCTTGGGGTTGGTGTAGGCTTGGGAGTTCATCCCGCCGCTCGCGGGAATTCACTTGTGATCGTCCCGCTGCACCATGAATCTCCGCTTTATTCCAGGCCTGGCCAACTTCCAGGGCATCACGCGTGAATCGGCGCGGCGCGACGTCATGGCGGGGCTGAGTGTTGCCGCCGTGGCGTTGCCGGTGGGACTGGCGTATTCCGCGATGATGGGCGTGCCGCCCGTCGCTGGCCTGTGGGCCGCCATTGCCGGCATGCTGGCGTATGCGTTCTTCGGTTCGTCGCGCACGCTTATCGTAGGTCCTGACACTGCCACCTGCACCCTGATTGCCGCCACGCTGACCGGCATGGCGCTGACCACGCCCGAAGCGCGCCTGCTCGGCGCCACCAGCATTGCGCTGACCGTGGGCGTGGGTTGCCTTATCGCGCGTGTCCTGCGGCTGGGCGTGCTGGCCAATCTGCTGTCGCGACCGGTGCTGATCGGCTACATGGCAGGCGTGGCGATCACCCTGGCGATGTCGCAGTTAAGCGGCCTGACGGGCGTGGGACTGCGCAACAGCGGCCTTATTCATCCGTTCATGGAGCTCTCGCATCGCCTGTCCGAGATCCGGCTGCCGACGCTGTTCCTGGGCTTGGCCTCGTGCATCTTCCTGGTGGCGGTCAAGCGGTGGCGGCCGTCGTGGCCCGGGCCCATCCTGTTGGTGGTTGCGACCTGCCTGCTGTCGTGGCTGTTCAATTTTCCGGCGCTGGGCATTGCCGTGGTGGGCGACGTGCCGGCCGGACTGCCGGCGTTCAACCAGCCGGTCAGCCTGGAAGGGGTGGACGGCATCCTGCTGGGCGCGGCGGGCGTCCTGGTCGTGAGTTTTTCCAGCGGCATCGTGACGGCGCGCAGCTTTGCGGCGCGCACGGGCGAACACGTGGATCCGAATCGCGAGCTCGTGGGCTTCGGCGCGGCCAACGTGGCGGCGGGGCTTTTCCAGGGCTACGTGGTGACGGGCGCCGACTCGCGCACGGCCGTCGGGCTGGTGGCCGGGGGCTCGTCGCCACTGGTCAGCATCAGCGCCGCGGCCGCGCTGGCCGTGGTCGTGGGTCTGTTGAGCGCGCCGCTCTATTGGCTGCCGCAGTTTGCGCTGTCGGCCATCCTGCTGCTGGCCGCAGCCAGCCTGTTTGACTGGCACGCCTTCAAGCGGCTGGCGCGCATCTCGCGGATCGAGCTCGCGTTTGGCGTGCTGGCCGCCGTGGGCGTCGTGGGATTCGGCGTGTTGCAAGGTGTGGCCGTCTCAGTCGGCGCGACGCTGCTCTACGCCATGTACGTGTCCGGCAATCCGCGCGACGCGCTGCTGGGCCGGCTGCCCGGAGAAACCGTGCTGGGCAAGCTGCACCTGAATCCCGAAGCCAAGCCGGTGCCGGGCGCCGTGATCTGGCTGTTCGAATCCTCGGTCTGGTTCTTCAACGCGGACGCCTTCCGCCGCCGCGCCCGCGAAATCATCGAGCAGGCGGGGGACGTGCGCTGGTTCGTGCTGGATGCCGAGGCCATGACGCAGGCCGACGCGGATGCGGTCGAGGCGCTGTTTGAATTGAAGCGCAATCTGGACGAGCGCGGCATCACGCTGCTGGTGGCCGGCGGCCACGGCAAGTTCCGCGAGGCGCTGCAGCGTTCGGGCCTGGTCAAGAAGATCGGACCGGACAGAATCTTCGGCAGCCCGGAACAGGCGGTCGACGCCATCGAGCGCTGGCGCCAGGGCGGCCCGGCCACGCTGGCCTGATCTTCAAATGAGCAGGGTGTCAGACACCAAGCGAATGACCGGGGTGTCTGACACCCTGGAGATTTGCCCTATGCACGTTGACGCTGCATGCAGGGTGTCTGACACCCCGCCTCAATCAATGATGTGATACCCGCCGTCGATGTACAGCGTCTGCCCCGTCATGAGCCGCGCCGCATCGGTAGCCAGCCACGCAGTCGCTTCGCCCACATCATCAATCGACACCAGACTACGCGCCGGCGCCTTCGCCTGCGCGCGGTCCAGCATCGAGTCGAATTCCGCGATGCCGGACGCCGCGCGCGTCTTCAGCGGTCCCGGCGAGATCGCATGCACGCGGATGCCCTGCGGACCCAGCTCGGCCGCCAGATAGCGCGTGGCGGATTCCAGGGCGGCCTTGACCGGGCCCATCATGTTGTAGTGCTCGACCACCATCTGCGAGCCGTAGTAGCTCATGCAGAAGAGGGCGCCGCCATTGCGCATCAGCGGCTCGGCCAGCTTGGCCATGCGGATGAAGGACCAGCACGACACGTCCATCGCCTGCAGAAAGCCCGCGCGCGAGCAGTCCGTGACGCGGCCGTGCAGATCGTCGCGCGGCGCAAACGCCACCGAATGCAGCACGAAATCCAGCGCGCCCCATTCGTCTGTGATGCGGCTGAAGACGGCCTCCAGCTCGCCGTCGTTCAGCAGGTTCATGGGCATGAGCAATGGCGCTTGAACCTGCTGCGCCAACGGCGCCACATGCGGCAGGGCCTTGTCGTTCAGGTAGGTGACCGCCAGTTCGGCGCCCATGGCGCGAAACGCCTTGGCGCAGCCCCACGCGATGGAATCGGCATTGGCGATGCCGGTCACCAGCCCGCGCTTGCCGGCCAGCGGCAGAGGGGCGCTCATCGCTGCCTCACGAGCGCGAGCGTGTGCTGGGCAATGACCAGCTCTTCGTTCGTGCGCACCACGTAGACGCCGATGCGGCTGTCGTCGGCCGAGATGCGCGGCCCGTGGCGGGCGTTGCGCTCGGGGTCCAGCTTGATGCCCAGCCAGCCCCAATGCTCGCTGATCGCCTGGCGGATCTCGGCGGAGTTTTCGCCGACGCCCGCCGTGAAGACGATGCCGTCGATGCCGTTCGTCGCGCAGCCCAAACCCACCATGCCTTCGGCCACGCGCCACGCGAAGTATTTCAGCGCCAGCTTGGCCGACGGCGCATTGCTGGCCAGCAGTTCGCGCATGTCGTTGCTGATGCCCGACAGGCCCTTCATGCCGCAGTCGTGATACAGCATGTGCTCGATCTCGTCGTGGCTCATGCCCTGTTCCATCATCCAGAGCACCACGCCGGGATCCAGGCGGCCGGGCCGCGTACCCATCGGCAGGCCTTCCAGCGCGGTGAAGCCCATGGTGCTGTCCACGCTCTTGCCCTGGTGCATGACGCAGGCCGATACGCCGGAGCCCAGATGGGCGACGACGATCTTGCCCATCGCGATGTCGGGCAGCGTCTGCTTCAGGCGCTGTGCGATGTATTCGTAGGACAGCCCATGAAAGCCGTAACGGCGTACGCCTTCCAGATACAGGCGCTCGGGCAGCGCATAGCGGTCGGCGACGTCGGAATGGCTGCGATGGAACGCCGTGTCAAAGCACGCGACCTGCGGAATCCACGGCCGGCGTTCGCGGATGACGCGGATCGGCGCCAGGTTGTTGGGCTGGTGCAGCGGCGCGAGCGGCGTAAAGGTTTCAAGCCGGGCCAGGATGTCATCGTCGATCAGCACCGGTTCGGACAGGTCCGGCCCGCCGTGAACCACGCGATGCCCCACCGCCAGCGGCGCGCCGCCCAGATGGCCGCTCAGCCACGTGCCCACGACCTCCTGCGCGTTGGGCACGTCGGGGGCATGGCTGGGCGCGATGTCGCGTTCGATCAGCGTCTCGCCCGCCGCGTCGCGAACCCGCAGGCGAGGATGCGTGGTGCCGATGCCTTCAAGCTGGCCGCCCAGCCGGGGCGCCAGTTCATGCCTGTCGTCGATGTCGTACAGGTAGAACTTGATGCTGGAACTGCCGGCGTTGATGACGAGGATGGTGTCGCTCATGGCGGTGTGCTTCCACGTTGAGACAAGTCGCGCGAAGGCCCGCGAGGGCGGGCCGGGGGCTGGGGCTGAGCGTTTTAGGCCAGCGGTCTGGCCTGCTGCTGGGCAAGGTGGTTGGCGTAGATCGCCGCTACCGCGCAAGACGCCAGGCGCGAACGCGGGCTGTCGGCGCGGCTGGTCAGGATGATCGGCACGCGTGCGCCCAGCACGATCCCGGCCGCTTCGGCGTTGGCGAGAAAGGTCAGGTTCTTGGCCAGCATGTTGCCGGCTTCCAGATCGGGCACTACCAGCACCTGGGCCACGCCGGCCACCGGCGAGCGGATGCCCTTGATGCGCGCGGCCTCGGGGCTGATCGCGTTGTCCAGCGCCAGCGGGCCGTCGAGCACGCCACCCGCGATCTGGCCGCGATCGGCCATCTTGCACAGCGCGGCCGCCTCGATGGTGCTGGGGATGCTGGGGGTGACCTGTTCGACTGCCGACAGGATGGCCACGCGCGGTTCGCCCAGCCCCAGTCCGTGATGCAGGTCGATCACGTTGCGGATGATGTCGGCCTTGGTCTCCAGGTCCGGAAAGATGTTGATGGCCGCGTCGGTGATGAAGAGCGGCTCGGCGTAGGTCGGCACTTCCATGATGAACACATGGCTGATGCGCCGGCCGCTGCGCAGGCCGGTCGCGCGCGCCACGACTTCGTGCATCAGCTCGTCGGTGTGCAGGCTGCCTTTCATCAGCAGGGAGGCCTCGCCGCTGCGCACCAGCGCCACGGCGGTTTCCGCGGCCGCATGGCTGTGCGGCGCGTCCACGATGCGGGCGTCGCCCAGGTTCAGCTTGAACTGCTCGGCCGTGTCTCGGATCTTGCCTTCGGGACCGACCAGGATGGGCCGCAGCAGGCCCAGATCGCGCGCTTCCAGCGCGGCCGACAGCGACGGCTCATCGCAGGGATGGGCGATCGCGCAGGGCGCCGCCTCCAGCGTTTGCGCGCGCGCGATGAGTTTGTCGTAGTGCGTGGACGTCGGGAGGCTCATGGGTCTCAGGCCTTGGCGGGTTGACGGGCGGCGGCGCGCTTGGCGGGCGCCTTGGCCGGGGTCGCTTCCGCGCCGGACTTGGGTGCGGACTTCGGTGCGGCCTTCGATGCAGGCTTGGACGCTGCCTTGGCGGCGCCATTGGTCTCGGGCTTGACCGTTTTAGCGGCGGGCTTTGCCGGCGACTTCGATGCCGATTTCGACGGGGCGTTGGACGCGGCTTTCGATGCGGCTTTGGGTGCGACCTTCGACGCGACCTTCGACGCGACCTTCGACGCGGCCTTCGATGCCGACGGCGGCGCCTTCTTGGGCGGCTCCGCCTCATTCACGGCCTTTCCCGCCGCGTCAGGATGCGGCCGGGCGGTCTTGGCGGGCACCTGCGCGGCCAAGTCGACCAGATCTTGGACCGGATAGGCGTCCTTCGCGGCGGCGACGCGACGCGATGCGGCAGGCGCCTGGCCTTGCTCGCGCCGCTGCGCGCGGCGTTCGGCCGCTTCGAAGATGCGCTCCATTTCGTTCAGGCTTTCGCGCGCTGCTTCGCTCAGCGGCTCCGCCGCTTCCAGGACACCCTTCATCGCGACCAGGCTGGCGCGGATTTCCGCGGCCGTC
>CBHWAL010000129.1:0-9868 GCA_966111495.1 uncultured Achromobacter sp.
AATTTGCGCCAGCAGGTCTATGCGATTTTTTCCGCCCCAGGTCTGGGCGCCGGAGCGAAACCAAATGGAGCCGTCGAGTTCAAGCATGAGCGTTGTCGGTAGGGATGGCTGAAAGCGTCGGGAAGTGTAATGGACCGGGCGCGAGGCGCGATAGCGAAGTCGTCCTGCACTGCGTGAAAGTCGTCCTGCGATGCGTCAGGGCAGTCCGCGCGCGCCGGTGAGCGGGCACCCCCATGGGCCAGCGCGCGCGCCATTGCGTGAACTCGGTCCGCGTTTTTGGTGGTTGCGAATGAGATTCTGTTGAAACTTTGGTGGCTTCGCGGCACTATGTGGGCGCCTTGAACTCACGGAGAGATCGACATGAAAGCGTTGAAATTGCTGACGGCGGGTTCCATGACGGCATTACTGGCGGCCTGCGCTTCAGGCCCAACGGTCAAGAGCGATTACGACCACCAGGCTAATTTTGCGCAGTATCAGACGTTCGGCTACATGTCTCCGCTGGGTACGGACAAGGCCGGCTACAACACGCTGCTGACCGAACGGCTCAAGAGCGCGGCCCGCGGCCAGATGGAAATGCGCGGCTACACCTATAGCGCCACCAATCCCGACCTGCTTCTGAATTTTGGCGCCAAGCTCCAGCAGCAGACCGAAGTGACGCCCGGCTTCGCGCCCATGGGTCCGTATTACGGCTATCGCACCGGCTTTTACGGCGGCTGGCCCGGCTATGGCTGGGGCGACGATGTCTATCAGTACACCGAGGGCACGCTGAGCGTCGACCTGGTGGATGCGCGCCGGCGCCAACTGGTCTGGGAAGGCGTCGCCGTGGGCCAAGTCCAGAATCCCGACAGCGCCGGTTCGTCGCAGAACGTGGACACGGTGGTCGCGGAAATCTTCGCCAAGTATCCGTTCCGCGCCGGTGTCGGCACGCCGCAGGTGCCGGACAAGACCAAGCGCTAAAAGGACGCCGCATGACCGCTCGCCGCAAGGCCCTGGCCGAAGACACCGGAGATACGCCGCCCTACGATACGGTCGCGCTTGTGCTGCAGGGCGGCGGCGCGCTCGGTTCCTATCAGGCGGGGGTGTATCAGGGCCTGCACGAAGCCGGCATCCGGCCCAACTGGATTTCCGGCATTTCCATCGGGTCGATCAACGCGGCCATCATCGCTGGATCCGCCGAAGACGAGCGGGTCGATCGCCTGCGCGGATTCTGGGAAAGCATCTGCCGGCCAACGGGCTTTGCCTCGTTGCCCTGGGGCGATGCCTTCACCCGCATGTTTGAAGGCCAGCCGTTTGGCTTTGGGTCGCCCGCGATGAACGGGCAGGTCTCGGCGATGCAAGCCCTGTTGACCGGCCAGCCGGGCTTCTTCAAGCCGCGTTTTCCGCCGCCCTATCTTGTGCGGGGCCGCGGCGCCGCGTCCACCAGCTTCTACGACACGACGCCGCTGGCCGACACCCTGCGCCAGTTCGTGGATTTCAAGCTGCTCAACAGCGGCGCGGTGCGGGCCAGTTTTGGCGCCGTGAACGTGCGGTCGGGCAACTTCGCGTATTTCGACACCCTGCATCACACGCTGGGTCCCGAGCACGTTATGGCCTCGGGCGCCTTGCCGCCGGGGTTCCCGTCGGTGGAAATCGGCGGCGAGCACTACTGGGACGGCGGCGTTGTCTCCAACACGCCGCTGGCGCAGGTGCTGACCACGGAAAACATGCGCGACACCCTGGCGTTCCAGGTCGACCTCTGGCCCGCGCGCGGCGAGCTGCCCTCGTCCCTTGAAGAGGTGGCCGAGCGGCAAAAGGATATCCAGTATTCCAGCCGTACCCGCCTGGTCACCGATCAACTGCGGCGCGTGCTGAAGTTGCGCCACGGCTTGCAGCGGCTGCTTGAGCGCCTGCCGGAAAGCGAACGCGACGCGCCGGACCTGGCCGACATCCGCAAGCTTTCGCACACGCCGGCCACCAACATCATCAACCTCATTTACGAGGCCAAGCACCGCGAGCGGTACTCCAAGGACTACGAGTTCGGCACCGAGGCCATGCGCGAGCACTGGGAGTCGGGGCTGACGGACATCCGGCGCACGCTTGAAAAGCCGGGCATCCTGGACCGGCCGACGCAGGATAGCTGCTTCGTCACGCACGACATCCATCGCAACGGCACCCGGCATTCGTAGCGGGCAGCGTCGTCATCGCGGGGGTTTAAATATCGGATTGGTCTGATAGATGAGCGGCGACAAGCGCAGAACCCCGCCGCGGGGGTAGCCTTTCGGGACAAACCGCAACCTTGTTCCGGGACGGGCCGCCCCAGGCATGCCATCGGCCGTCCTGGTGGAGATCTGCCTTGAATTCTCCCTTCCTTGCTCCCGGTATTGCTTCCGTTCCTTCGCCCGCGCTCGCCAAGGCCAACCCTGCGTGCAACAGCCGGCAGGCGCCAACGCCCGCCCCATGGGCGGCAAGCCCTGCGCACGAACCCGTGGATGGATGGTGGAGCCTGCTCTATTGGGGCTGGACCTTGCAGTTGCCCAACGGCGTGCGCCTGGATCTCACCGAGGTCGAGCGCGCCTGCTTTGCCTGCCTGGTCAAGAGCCCGCGCCGCGAACTGGCCCGCAGCGAAGTGAAATCCCTGCGCGGCGGCATGAACATGCGGTCGCTCAATGTCGCCATCTGCCGGCTTCGCAGCAAGGTCCGCCTTGCTGGCGCGCGGCTGCCGTTGCACACGGTGCATGGCGTGGGCTATGCGTTCCTGGGCAATTTGCGGGAGCTCGCCAGCGATTAGAAATTGTTGCGGAAATGCGCCCGAAAGTTCCCCCGAACAGCCCGAAAGTACGTGATTTCCCCAATATCTGAGTTACATTACTGGGCTATTCACGTGTCGTTGGTGACGCTTGGTCATGATTTGATCGCTGCCTCTGGCACGTTCGGATTGCTGCGGTTCCTGACGCGATTTCACGACGCGATTCATTACGCTACGCGGGGGTTTCAATGCGGTTTTCGCCTAAACGATTTTCGGGTCTGGCAGTTTCCGGTGGCGTCCTCGCGCTGATTTTGGCGGGTTGTGGTGAACGACCCCAGATGAATCCTGGCATGCCCCAGGTCAGCGTCGTCACCGTGCAGCCGCAGCGCGCACCCATCGTCTCTGAACTGCCCGGCCGCGTGGACGCCGTGCGCGACGCGCAGATCCGCGCCCGTGTCACCGGCATCGTGCAGCGCATCACGTTCGAGCAGGGCGGCGACGTCAAGGAAAACCAGCTTCTGTTCAAGATCGATCCGGCGCCCTACAAGGCCGCCTTCGATCAGGCGACCGCCCAGTTGAAGCAGGCGCAGGCCAATCTGTTCAGCGCCAAGCTGCTGGCCGACCGCTATGCCCCGCTGGTCAAGGCCAATGCCGTCAGCAAGCAGGAATATGACAACGCCGTGGCGTCCTTCCGCCAGGCCGACGCCACCGTCGCCGCCGCCAAGGCCGCGCAGGACAATGCCGCGATCAACCTGAGCTACACGGACGTCACCTCCCCGATCACCGGCCGCATCGGCAAGCCGCTGGTCACCGAGGGCGCACTGGTCGAATCGACCTCCGCCACGCAAATGGCCACGGTGCAGCAGCTCGATCCCATCTACGTCGACTTCACGCAGTCCACCGCTGACCTGGCCGCGCTGCGCCGCGCCTTTGCCAGCGGCCGTCTGCAGCAGGTGGGCAAGGACGCCGCGCGCGCTACCGTCGTGCTCGAAGACGGCTCCGAATACGAACATCCCGGCAAGCTGCTGTTCACGGGCATCACCGTGGACCCCAGCACGGGCCAGGTGAACCTGCGCGCCGAAGTCCCCAATCCCGACGGCATCCTGTTGCCCGGTATGTACGTGCGCGTCCGGCTGGAGCAGGGCTTTGACGACGTCGCCCTGATGGTTCCCCAGCAGGCGCTGCAACGCACCGCCGACGGCAAGCAGAGCCTGATGCTCGTGCGCGACAACAAGATCGCGCAGTCGCCGGTCACCACCGGCGGCGCCTTCCAGAACAACTGGCTGATCACCAGCGGCCTGAAGGCCGGCGACGTGGTCGTGGTCGAGGGCTTCCAGAAGATCCGTCCCGGCGCGCCGGTGCAGGTCAGCCAATGGAAACAGGGCGGGGCGCCCGCCCCGGGCGGCGCGCCTGCCGCGCAGCCCGGCGCCAAGCCGGCTGAGCCGGGCGCAACCCCCGGCGCAGCGCCGGCCGCCAAGCCCGCCGAATCCGCACCGCAGCCCGGCGCCAAGCCGGCCGAGCCTGCCCAGCAGGACAAGGCCGCAGGCCAGAAATCGTAAGCGGCACGCGGCGCAGCAAGCGCCGCGTTCCCCTTTGGTGAGCATCGCTTTCAGAGTCAGCCCACATGCCGCAATTTTTTATCGATCGACCAATCTTCGCCTGGGTAGTTGCCCTTTTCATTCTGCTGGCAGGGGTGTTGGCCATCCCGAACATGCCGGTCGCGCAGTACCCCGATGTGGCGCCGCCGGCCATCACGATCACGGCAACCTATCCGGGCGCGTCGGCCCCGGAAGTGGCCGAGTCGGTCACCAGCATCATCGAAGACCAGCTCAACGGCGCCAAGGGCCTGATCTATTACGAGTCCGTCAGCGATTCCTACGGCACCTCAACCATCACCGCCACGTTTGCGCCCGGCACCAATCCTGACCTGGCGCAGGTGGACGTGCAGAACCGCGTGTCCAACGTGATCGCCCAGCTGCCCGCTGCGGTGCAGCAGCAGGGCCTGCAGTACGAGCAGACCAGTACCGGCTTCCTGATGATCGTGACGCTGTCGTCCACCGACGGCACGCTGGACCAGACGGCCCTGGCCGATTACATCACCCGCAACGTGAAGAATCCGGTTTCCCGGGTGCCTGGCGTCGGCCAGTTCCAACTCTTTGCCGCGCCGCGCGCGATGCGCATCTGGGTGGACCCGGCCAAGCTCGTGGGCTTCAACCTCAGCATGTCCGAGGTCAACAACGCCATCGCCGGCCAGAACGTGCTGATCTCCGGCGGCAGCATCGGCGCGCCGCCCAATCCGGATTCGCAGCGCATCACCGCCACGGTCACGGCCAACGGCCAGCTCAGTACGGTCGACGGCTTTGGCCGGATCGTCCTGCGCGCCAATACCGACGGCTCCAAGGTGCTGCTGCGCGACGTCGCCCGCATCGAGGTCGGCGCCGACAACTATCAGTTTGGCGCCCGCCTGAACGGCAAGCCGACGGCCGCTTTCGCCATCGTGCTGTCGCCTAACGCCAACGCGCTGGCCACGGCGCAAGGCGTGCGCAACCAGATGCAGGAGCTGTCCAAGTATTTCCCGGACAACATCCAGTACTCGGTGCCGTACGACACCGCACCCTACGTCAAGGTCTCCATCGAGCAGGTGCTGCACACCCTGGCTGAAGCCATGGTGCTGGTGTTCCTGGTCATGTATCTGTTCCTGCAGAACGTGCGCTACACGCTGATCCCGGCGCTTGTCGTCCCGGTGGCCATGCTGGGTGCGTTCGCGGTGATGCTGGCGCTCGGGTTCTCGATCAACGTGCTGACCATGTTCGCGATGGTGCTTGCCATCGGGATTCTGGTGGACGATGCCATCGTGGTCGTTGAAAACGTCGAGCGGATCATGGCGACCGAGGGCCTGCCGCCCAAGGAGGCCACCAAGAAAGCCATGCCGCAGATCAGCGGCGCCATCATCGGGATCACGCTGGTGCTGGTGACGGTGTTTCTGCCGCTGGCCTTCATGAGCGGGTCGGTGGGCGTGATCTACCGCCAGTTCTCGGTGGCCATGGCTGTGTCGATCTTCTTCTCGGCGCTGCTGGCGCTGACCTTCACGCCGGCGCTGTGCGCCACGATCCTCAAGCCTGTGGCCAAGGGCCACCACGAGGACAAGAAGGGTTTCCTCGGCTGGTTCAACCGCAAGTTCGACGCCACCACCCACGGCTACCAGAACTGGGTGTCGCGCATCCTGCACAAGGGCGGCCGGATGATGCTGGTGTTCCTGGTGCTGGTCCTGCTGCTGGGCTGGCTGTACTTGCGCCTGCCGTCGTCGTTCCTGCCCGAGGAAGACCAAGGCTATGTGGTCAGCAACATCGAGCTGCCCACCGGCGCCAGCGCCAACCGCACCGTCGAGGTCATCGAGCAGGTCGAAAAGTACTTCCAGGGCATTCCCGCGGTTGAGAACGTCATCGCCGTGCAGGGCTACAGCTTCAACGGCAACGGTCTGAACGCCGCTATCGCGTTCACCACGCTCAAGGACTTCAAGGATCGCAAGGAACGGCAGGATTCCGCCGGCGCCATTGCTTTCACTGCTTTCGAAAAGCAGCTCATGGGCATCCATGACGCGCAGGTGTTCACGCTGGTGCCCCCGGCCATCTCGTCGCTGGGCAACGCCACCGGTTTCGACCTGCGCCTGCAGGATCGCGGCGCGGCCGGCACCGAGGCGCTGGCCGCAGCCACCGCCCAACTGATGGGCGAGGCCATGAAGAGCCCGGTGCTGTCGCAGGTCCGCATCACGGGCCTGTCGGCGGGCACGCAGCTCACGCTGAACATCGACCGCGACAAGGCCGCCGCGCTGGGCGTGGACTTCAACGAAGCCGCCTCGCTCATTTCCACGGCGGTGGGCTCGGCGTATCTCAGCAAGTTCCCCAACATGGGCCGGATGCAGAACATCTGGGTCCAGGCGGACGCGCCATACCGCATGCAGTTGTCCGACGTGCTCAAGCTGAACGCGCGCAACGGGCAGGGCGGAATGGTGCCGCTGTCCACGTTCGTGTCGGCCGAATGGGTTCAGGGTCCGGTGCAGGTGGTGCGCTACAACAGCTACGAGTCCATGCGTATCGGCGGCAGCTCGGCGCCGGGCTACTCCACGGGTGAGGCCATGGACGAAATGCAGCGTCTGGTCGCCCAGTTGCCGCAGGGCTTCGGCTACGAGTGGACGGGCCTGTCCTACCAGGAACTGCAGGCCGGCAACCAGGCGCCGATCCTGATGGGCCTGTCGCTGCTGGTTGTGTTCCTGGTGCTGGCCGCGCTGTACGAAAGCTGGGCCATTCCTATCTCCGTCATGCTGGTGGTGCCGCTGGGCATGCTGGGTGCGGTGGCGCTGGTCAGCGCGCTGGGCATGTCCAACGACGTGTACTTCCAGGTGGGGATGGTGACTGTGATCGGCTTGGCAGCCAAGAACGCCATTCTTATTGTGGAATTCGCCAAGGATCAGTACGCCCGCGGCATGGGCCTGTACGAGGCCGCGGTGGAAGCCGCCCGATTGCGCTTCCGCCCGATTCTGATGACGTCGCTGGCGTTCATCCTGGGCGTGATCCCGCTGGCGATGGCCACCGGCGCGGGCGCGGCCAGCCAGCGCGCGGTGGGCCTGGGCGTGCTGGGCGGCATGCTCGCCGCCACGCCGTTCGCCGTGATTTTCGTGCCGACGTTTTTCGTGGTGGTGCTGGGTCTTTTCAAGACCCGCCCGCGCCTCCTGGGCGCCGAAAAGCGTCTCTTCGAGGAAGAACAGGCGGCCAAGAAGGCGGAGGCCGAGAAGGCCGCCTTGCCGGCAACGCCCCAGACCGCACAACCCACTGGTGGCCAGGAGGGCAAGGAATGAAAGCCCTGATGTTCAGACAGACCGCCTTGTCCGCCTTTGTGGCGGTGGCGTTGGCCGGCTGCTCGCTGGCTCCCGAATACAAGCGTCCCGACGCGCCGGTCAGCCCCGCGTGGCCGGACCAGCCCAAGGTGCAGTACGGCGCGTATACGCGCGCCACCACGCTGGGCTCGCAGCCTGCCGCCGACGTGATGCCGCAAGCCGGCACGCCCGCGGCAGACTTGGGCTGGCGCGAATTCTTCCGCGATCAACGTCTGCAGGCGCTGATCGAACTCTCGCTCGTCAACAACCGCGACCTGCGCGTTGCGGTCCAGCGCGTCGAAGAAGCCAGGGCGCAGTACGGCATCCAGCGCGGCGCGCAGTGGCCCAGCATCGGCGCCGGCATCCAGGGCCAGCGCCAGCATCTGCCGGCCAACATGCGGGTCGGCGACAGCTCCATCAGCAGCACGTACCAGGCCGGCATTGGCCTTACGACCTTCGAGATCGACCTGTTCGGCCGCCTGCGCAACCTGTCCGAAGCCGCGTACCAACAGTACCTGTCGACGGAGCAGGCGCAAAAGTCCGTGCACATCACGCTGGTCGGTTCGGTCGCGCAGTCGTATTTCAACCTGCGCGCCGCCGAGGTCCAGCTGGAACTGACGCAGCGCACGCTGGCCTCGCGCCAGGAATCCTATGACCTGGTCAAGCGCCGCTTTGACGGCGGCGTGGCGTCCGAACTGGACCTGAACCAATCCAAATCGCTGCTGGACACGGCTTCCGCCGACTTGGCGCAACTGGCGCGCGCCCGGTCGCAAGCCATGAATGCGCTGGTGCTGGTGGTGGGCACGCCGCTGCCCGACACGCTGCCCGCGCCGGCCACCTTCGGCCGCGACCAGCTCCTGGCCACGGTGCCGTCCGGCCTGCCGTCCGATCTGCTTGAGCGCCGTCCCGACATCGCCGCCGCCGAAAACCAGCTGCTGTCCGCCAACGCCAACATCGGCGCGGCGCGCGCGGCGTTTTTCCCGACCATCTCGCTGACCGGCCTGTTGGGCGTGGCCAGTCCGTCGCTGGGCGATCTGTTCAAGGGCGGGCAGGGCTACTGGAGCTTCTCGCCTTCCATCACGACGCCGCTTTTTGCCGGCGGCAGCATCCGTGAGGGACTGAGCCTGGCCAAGGCGCGCGACAATATCGCGGTCGCGCAGTACGAACAGACCATCCAGCAGGCGTTCCGCGAAGTGTCGGACGCGCTGGCGGGCGAGGCCACCTATGGGGCGCAACTGGACGCCCAGCGCGCGCTGCAGGATTCGTCGGCGCGGACGCTGGAGTTGTCGAATTTGCGTTATACCAACGGTATCGACAGCTACCTGCAGGTGCAGACCGCGCAGGTGGACTTTTTCAACGCCCAGCTGTCGCTGGTGCAAACCGGCCTGGCCGCGCTGATCAACCGCGTGGAGCTGTATAAGGCGCTGGGCGGCGGCTGGGAAGAAACCACGAAAGTGCAATGATAGAACTCGGTGTAAATATTGATCACGTCGCCACGCTGCGGCAGCAGCGCCACACGGTATATCCCGACCCGATCGCCGCGGCGCTGCGCGCCGAAGACGCCGGCGCCGACCTGATCACGCTGCATCTGCGCGAAGACCGGCGTCACATTCAGGACGCCGACGTCTACGCGATCCGTCCGCAACTGCGCACCCGCATGAATCTGGAATGCGCGGTCACGCCGGAAATGCTGGAGATTGCCTGCGCGGTCAAGCCCAGCGACGTCTGCCTGGTGCCCGAGAAGCGCACCGAGCTCACGACCGAAGGCGGGCTGGAAGTCGCCGGGGCCATGGGCCCGGTGTCCGACGCCGTGGCGCTGCTGGCCGAAGCCGGCATCCGCGTGTCGCTGTTCATTGATCCGGACCCGGTCCAGATTGCCGCCGCCGCCAAGGCCGGCGCGCCCGTCATCGAACTGCACACTGGCGCCTACGCAGAAGCCGAAGGCGAAGCCGCCCAGGCCGAGTTGCAGCGCATCCGGCTGGCCGTGGCCGAAGGGCTGCGCCACGGGCTACGCGTGAACGCCGGTCATGGCCTGCACTATGGCAACGTCAAGCCAGTGGCCGCGCTGGACGGCATTTCCGAACTCAACATTGGCCACGCCATCGTCGCGCAGTCGATCTTCGACGGGTGGGAAAAGGCCGTGCGCGACATGAAGGCGCTGATGGTGCAGGCGCGCCTGCATGCGCTGCGCGGGCTTTGAACGCGGGCCGATGACGCATTTTGACCGCTAGCCAGGCGATGCCGATGTCCGACTCTTCTTCCGCCACGCC
>CBHWAL010000130.1:0-9847 GCA_966111495.1 uncultured Achromobacter sp.
CGGGGGTGCCGGGCGCCGAGCTCAAGCAGCAGCACCGCGCAGGCGGCGGGCCCCTACGCCGGGGCGCGTCCCTCGAGCCGCCCGTGGCCGACGACGCCGCCCCGGAACACAGCGGCGGCGGGGAGCGGGTTGGGTGTCCATGGAATGTCGGGCGGGAAGCGGCCGGATTCTAACATTTAATGAGAATTACTCTTAAAAAAAAACGGGGCCTTTTCGCGCGCGGAAATTTCAATCGATTTCGGCGGAAAGCGCGTTTTTGACGGCAGCTGAATGCACGCTGAACGGTGCGTTCGCCGATTGGCGGGGATAAGATAGGCCACCCTTTGCAAACACCGGAGGTCGTCATGCTGCAACAGCAAGTCGTGGATCAAATCGGTCGTCATTGGGGATGGGTGGCGCTTCGCGGCGTCGTCGCCATCCTGTTCGGGTTCATGGCCATGTTCATGCCGGCCATCACCTTGTCGGCGCTGGTGCTGGTGTGGGGCGCTTTCGCGCTGGTGGACGGGGTGCTGGCGCTGATCGCCGGATTTCGCATCCGGGACAACGGCAAGCCGCTGTGGGCGCTGATAATCGTGGGCCTGCTGGGCGTGGCGGCGGGCATCGTCACCTTCCTGTGGCCGGGGCTTACCGCGCTGATCCTGCTCTACATCATCGCCATCTGGGCGATCGTGGCGGGCGTGTTCCAGATCATCGCTGCCGTGCGCTTTCGCAAGGCCATCCGCAACGAATGGCTGCTGGGCCTTTCCGGGCTGGTGTCAGTGGCCTTCGGCGCCATGCTCGTCATGCAGCCGGGTGCAGGCGCCTTGGCCCTGGTATGGGTGATCGGCATCTACGCCGTGTTCTTCGGCATACTGCTGCTGGTCTTTTCCCTGCGTCTCAAACAACACGGCACCGTCTGACCTCCATGTCCGCCTATCAAACGCTGGTTCCCCTGAATTTCCTGGCCGTGGGTCTGGGCGCGATCCTTGGCGCCTGGTCCCGGTGGCTGGTCGGCCTGTGGCTGAATGCGGGCTCGTGGCCGTGGGGCACGCTGGCGGTGAATCTGGCGGGCGGGTATCTCGTGGGCGTGATGCTGGCGCTGGTGGCCGGGCACCCGGAATGGCCGGCGTGGGTGCGGCTGGGCGCCATCACCGGTTTCATGGGCGGCCTGACCACGTTCTCGACCTTTTCGGCCGAGACGGTCGCGATGCTGGAGCGTGGGGCGTATGTCAGCGCGCTGGGCTATGCCGGTTTCAGTTTGGCCGGGTCGCTGGCGCTGACGGCGGCGGGGCTGGCAACGGTCAGTCTGCTGCGCTAGGTCGTCGACGCGTCGGCTTCAGCGGTCGTTGACGCCGCGGGCAGCCACGTCGGCTGGCCCGGCATGTCGTGCGCCTGCATGTTCATGCGGTATTCGTAGCGGTCCGGCCGGTAGCGGGCATGCAGCCACTCCACTGGCCGCCCAGTCTCGTCGCGCACCACGCGGTGCAGGCTGAGCAGGGCTGATCCCACCGGCACGTCCAGCAGCTCGGCGATGCCGGGCTCGGCCAGCACGGCCGACATCGACTGTTCGGCCCGCGCCACGCGCACCCCCAGGTCGCGGAAGATGGCCAGCAGCGGCTTGGCGTCCAGGTCCTGGCGGCGGATGCGCTGGCCGATGTCGTCCGGCACGAACGTGGTCAGGTGGGAAAAAGGCTGGCCTTCGTGGCTGCGCACGCGCACGGCGCGCTGCACGGGCGCGCCCGGCGGCAGTTCCAGACGCGCCGCCACGAGCGGCGTGGCGGGCGCGGTTTCCAGTTCCAAGAGGCGCACCTGCGTGTGCATGCCCATGCGGGCCAGGTGCGCCATCAGCGCGTCCATGCCCGCGCCATGTTGCGGGGCCGGAAACGGCGCGGGCGCGGCCGCGAACGTGCCCCGTCCCTGCCGCCGCTCGATGAGGCCATCGGAGGCCAGCGCGTCAAGCGAGCGCCGTATCGTCAGGCGGGACACGCCATATTCGGCGGCCAGCGCGTTTTCGCCGGGCATCGCCCTGTCCGTGGCGAACCCGCCCGCTTCCAGCCGTTGCTTCAGCAGCAGATAGACCTTGTGATAAAGCGGCAGCGGGCTGTCGGACACGGTGGGGCTCCTGGTTGACGTTCAGTCGACGGTCGCGCCGGTGAACTTGACGATCTCGGCATAGCGCGCGATGTCCTGGCGCACGAAGACGCCCAGTTCCTCGGGGCTGCTGCTAACCGCGCTGGCGGCCTCGCCTTCGAGCAGCTTGCGGAACGACGGCGTATCGACCGCCTTGCGCGCCGCGGCGTTCAGCGCCGCCAGTTTGTCGGCCGGCATCTTGGCCGGACCAAACAGCGCGAACCACGCGTTCGATTCGAAACCCTTGATGGTATCGCCGATGGGCGGCACGCCGGGAAACTGCGGCAACGCCTGCGGACTGGTGACCCCGAGCGCCCGCAACGCGCCGCTCTTGATGTGCGGCAGCGCGTTCAGCGAACTGGCGAACATCATGTCCACCTGGCCGCCCAACAGGTCGGTGATGGCCGGCGCCGTGCCCTTGTACGGCACGTTCAGGATGTCCAGGCCCGCCATCATCTTCATGCGTTCGCCGGCCATGTGCAGCGACGAGCCGATCGCGCCCAGCGCCATGGTGTGCTTGCCCGGGCTGGCTTTGACCAGGGAGACGAACTCCGGCATGGTCCGCGCCGGGAAGTCCTTGCGCACGACCAGCACGCTGGGCACGTTGGCCAGCATGCTGATCGGCGTGAAATCGGCCACGGGGTCGAACGGCAGGTTCCGGTACAGCGTGGCGTTGATGGAAAAGCTGGTGAAGGTGACCAGCAAGGTGTTGCCGTCGGGATTGCTTTTGGCGACGTAGTCGGCGGCGATGTTGCCGCCCGCGCCCGGCTTGTTCTCGACCACCACGGTGCGCTTCAAATCCACCGCCATGTGCTGCGCGATGCTGCGCGCCACGGTGTCGGTGGTGCCGCCCGGCGGCGCGCCCACGACCAGCCTGATGGCGTCTGCCTGCGCGAGGGCGGGGGCAGTTGGCATGGCAAACGCGGCCAGCAGCGCGCAACGCGCGGCGATCCGATGCAGTCCCGGCATGATTTGTCTCCTGATATGTTGTATTGAGGACAATACAAGTATAGGGAGACAGGACGGGGCGCGCCAGATCGTTTCCCCGTAGGACGGCGTCAACGGCCCGGCGCACCTGCCGCCTTCGCGTACTCCACGATGGCGATGTCCCGGAACGCCTGAATCAACGCCAGACGCGGCGACACGCGTGACCAGATCAGTCCGAAGCGGCGCGGTTCGCAGTGCGCGGGCAGGGGCAGGGCGACCAGGCCCAGCCGTTCGATCGTGCCGTTGGTGGACCGGGGCAGGATCGCCACGCCCAGATCCCGGCTCACCATCACCGCAATGGATTCGATGGCGTTCAGTTCAAACCGGTCGCGCGGCGTGATGCCGACGCGGCGCAGATAGTCGTCCACGTGACGCCCGCTCCAGTCGCTGCGCTGATAGCGGATGAACGGCTCCGCGGTCAGCAGGCTGTGCGGATGCCGGCCCGCGTGGCGCGGCGCCGCCGCCAGCACGTAGGGTTCTTCGCGCAGCAATTGCCAGCCCAGGCTTTTCGACAGGGGGTAGGGCGCCTCCAGCGCGATGGCGGCATCGAGTTCGCCGCTTTCGATGGCCGGATAGAAGCGGGCGGAGTGCCCGGGCTGGATCTCCACGCTGATCAGCGGATGGCGTCCGACCAGGTGCTCAAGAATGGCCGGCACCATGGAGTTCAGCGCCGTGTTGCCCGCGCCCAGCCGAAGCTCGCCCATCATCTCGCCCGACCGCGCCAGGTAGCGGATCTTCTCGATCCGCTCCAGGACCTCGCGCATCGGTTCGATCAGTTCGATCGCCTTGGCCGTCAGATGCACGGTGCGGCCGGCGCGCGCGACCAGCGGCACGCCCAGTTCCTGTTCCAGCTTGCGCACCTGTTGCGCGACGGCGCCGTGCGTAAGTCCCAGGCGGCGGGCGGCCTCGGCCATGGAGCCGTGTTGGGCCACAGCGGACAGCGTATGAAGAAAGTCGGTGTTCATGATGATAGGGATTCTATCTTCTTATCGTATGCCGGCTTTCCCCTGGCGGCGAGCCGCACGGTCACAATGCGGCCAGGAGACCACAATGAAAAGCAAGCTTTTCGTCCCGGCGTCACGCCCGGAACTATTCGACAAAGCCATGGCCAGCGAAGCCGATGCGCTGTCTTTCGATCTGGAGGACGCGGTCGCGCCGCCGCGCAAGCCGGCCGCGCGCGCCGAACTGGCCCGCTGGCTCGGGTCGCCTGCCTTTCAGGCGGCACAAGCCCAACATCCCAAGAAAATTATCGTTCGCGTCAATGCGTCGGACACGCCGTACTTTGCGGACGACCTGGACGCGCTGGGCCGGTCGCCGATCGACCTGTTGAATCTGCCCAAGGTCGAGTCAGTGGACGCGCTGCGCGAGGCCGCCGATCACGCCGCTAGGGCGGGCTTCGAGGGCGAATTGCTGGTCACCGTCGAAACGCCGCTGGCACTGGCCCGCGCGGCCGATCTCGCGGCGCACCCGCGCGTCGCGGGTCTGCAATTGGGACTGGCCGATCTGTTCGAACCCCTGGGCATCGACCGGTACCAGCCCGAGACGCTGCGCGCGGTGATGCTGGCGCTGCGGCTGGGCGCGGGTTCCGCGGGCAAGTACGCCATGGACGCCGCCTATGCCCGCGTGCGCGACGCCGAGGGCTTCCGCGCCGAGGCGCAGTTGGCGCGGTCGCTGGGTTTCCTGGGTAAATCCTGCGTGCATCCCAGCCAGATCGCGATCGCCAACGACGTGTTCGGATTCAGCGCCGAAGAGATCGACGCGGCCGAACGGATCGTCGCGGCAAGCCAGGCGCAGGAAGGGGTGGGCGCATTTTTGCTGGACGGCAAGATGATCGACGCGCCCTTCGTGCGGCGCGCCCGCGACGTCCTGCTGGCGGCAGGACGCGCCGCCTGAAACGGCCTGCGCTATTCGCGGCCGAGCTTTTTATCGGATGAATTGCATGATGGAAATTGAAACCTCCGCTCAGTTGCCGCTGGCCGGCGTCAAGGTGCTGGACCTCAGCGCCTACATCGCGGGTCCGTACGGCTGCGCCCTGCTGGGCGACATGGGCGCCGACGTGATCAAGGTCGAGCCGCCCGAAGGCGACAACCTGCGCAAGTACCCGTCGACGCTGCCGTCCGAGAGCCGCGCCTTTCTGGGCATCAACCGGAACAAGCGCGGCCTGTGCCTCAATCTGAAAGACGAGGCGGGTTACGAGGTGCTGGTCAGGCTGGTGCGCGAGGCCGACGTGCTGGTCCACAATTTCCGCCCCGGCGTCCCCGAGCGCCTGCGCATCGACTTCGCAACGCTGGCCGCCATCAATCCGCGCCTGATCTATTGCGCAATGACGGGCTACGGCGCGGCCGGTCCGATGGCGCGCCACGCGGGCTACGACCAGGTGCTGCAGTCGATGACCGGCATGTGCGCGGCGCAGGCCAAGGCCGACGGTCCGCCCGAAGTGCTGTACGGGTCGGTGGTCGACTACTACGGCGCCGCGCTGATCTCCAACAGCGTGTCCGCCGCGCTTTATCAACGCGAGAAAACCGGGCGCGGGCAGGCCATCGAAGTGTCGCTGCTGGGCAGCGCGCTGGCCATGCAATCGGCCCGCCTGGTCTGGGCCGAGGGCGAGCCGCGCCGCATCGAACGCGACATGCGCTCGGGCGGCATCACCGGCATCCATCCCACGCGTGAAGGTCATCTGTACATCTCGGCCAACACGCCGCATTTCTGGCGGGCGCTGTGCGGCCATCTGGACCTGCAGGATCTGGCCGACCATCCCGACTACGACACCGTGAAAAAGCGCGCGGCGCAGGCGGCGGTGCTGATCCCGCTGGTGCGCGAGGCCCTGGCGCGCGCATCGGCCCGTGAATGGGCCGAGCGCTTCGGCCAAAGCGTGCCTTGCGCGGAGGTCCGGCCGGTCGAGGACATGTTCGACCACCCGCAGGTGGAGGCGATGGGATTCATGCGCCCGTACCACAGCGAGAAGGCGGGCAATTACCTCGGTCTGGCGCAATGGGCGCAGTTTGGCGGGGCCGCGGAAAGCGGCGTGCCCGACGGCGCCGTGCGCGCCGCGCCGGGCCTCGGTGAGCACAGCCGCACAATTCTGTCCGCCCTGGGATACACCCCGGACGAAATCGACCAATTGCTGCACACCTCCGTGGTGCAATAAGCAGTAACAACCAAGACAAGAAGCGTCCGGCAAAAGGGCGAGGAGACAGAAATCATGGATCAAGCGCAACGATATGTGCGCCGCCCGGACGGATCGAACTGGGGCGATTTCGGACACGATGACCAACTGGGCACGCTCAATCACCTGGACGTCCAGGCGCGTCTGGCCGCGGTTGCCGAAATCCGCACCGGGATGTCGTTTTCGCTGAGCCTGCCGCTGACCGTGCCGCGCGCGCCGGTGCTCAACCCGCGCCGCAAGGGCCCGGTGATCCAGCCCGCCGAAAAGAACGGCGTGCCGGTCTACCGCTATCCGCTGGACCGCGACGTGCCCGGCGCCACCGACGTCATCAGCGACGACCGCGTCACGCTATCGCCGCAGTACTCCACGCAATGGGACGCGCTGGGCCATGTGGGCTCGATGTACGACGCGCAGGGCACCGGCCAGCCGCAGCCCACCGGCTACAACGGCTTCGCCGTCAGCGAGCCCACCGCCGAAGGCTTTACCGGCACCCGCGACCTGTCCATCGCGCCGATGGCGCGCCACGGCATTCAGGGGCGCGGCGTCATGGTGGACCTGCGCGCCCATTTCGGCGATGCGCAGCGCAAGGTGTCCCACCGCGAGCTGATGGAGGTGATGCGCGCCGATGGCGTGGAAGTCCGGCCTGGCGACGTGCTGTGCCTGCACACCGGGCTGGCCGACCTGGCGCTGACGCTGGGTGACGACGAGCAAGAGCGGCTCAAGACGAGCTGCTGCGTGCTGGACGGCGGCGACGCGGATCTGCTGGCGTGGATCAAGGACAGCCGGATCGCGGCCATTGCCGCCGACAACCACGCGGTCGAACTGCGCAACCACCACCTGGACACGGGCAAGGGCGCGCTGCTGCCCCTGCACGAGCAATGTCTTTTCAAGCTGGGCCTGCCCTTGGGCGAGCTCTGGCACCTGACCCCGCTGGCGCAATGGTTGCGCCAGCACGGCCGGCATGCCTTTTTCCTGACCGCGGCGCCCATGTACGTGCCCGGTCTGGTCGGCGCGCCAGTCAACCCCATCGCGACCGTCTGACGACGGCTCGCGCCACGACCCTTGACCGATCGAACATCCCCGCAGGGGAGACCCGAGGAGCACACATGAAGAAAACCCGTCGCACGGCCCTGGCCGCAATTCGTCCGCTGGCCGCCGCCATCGGCCTGGCCGCCACGTTTGGCAGCGCACACGCCGCCGGCTACCCCGAGCAGCCCATCACCGTGGTGGTGCCGTATTCCGCCGGTGGCGGCGCGGACAACGCCGCGCGCATCATCGCGCAAGGCATGGGCGAAGTTGCCGGCCAGAGCGTGGTGATCGAGAACAAAGGCGGCGCCAGCGGCTCCATCGGCGCGGCGTTCGTGGCTCGGGCCAAGCCCGATGGCTACACGGTGCTGTACGACGCGTCGTCCTTCTCGATCAATCCGGTGCTGCGCAAGCTGCCCTATGACGCCAAGAAGGACTTCGTTCCGGTCTCGCAGGCCGTCAGCGTGCCCAATATTCTGGTGGCCGCGCCCGGTTCCAGCTTCAACAACCTGCAGGACTTCATTGATGCCGCGCGCGCCAAGCCCGGCCGCCTGACGTTCGCGTCCTACGGACCGGGCAGCCTGGCGCAGATGGCCGCCGAGCTGCTCAAGAAGGATGCGGGCCTGGATATGGTGCACGTGCCCTACAAGGGCGGCGCGCCGGCCATCGTGGACGTCATGGGCGGTCAGGTGGACGTCTACTTCGCCAACGCCGCGTCCAGCCTGAACTACGTCACCGGCGGCAAGCTGAAGGCGCTGGCGGTCTCGTCGTCGCAGCGCATGCCCGAACTGCCCAACGTGGCGACGGTGGGCGAAGCCGGCATCAAGAACTTCAACGTGGTCGAGTGGAACGGCTTCTTCCTGCCGGCCAACGCCAGCCCCGAGGTGGTGGCCAAGCTGCAGGACCTCGTGCAAAAGGCGCTGGCGCGTCCCGATACCCGCGAGAAGCTCGCCAAGCTGGGCCTGACGCCGGTCGGCAGCAGCGCCGCCGACTTTGCCAAGTTTGTCGACGCGGAACAGACTCGCTGGGCTGAGGTCGTGAAAACCAATAACATCCAGGTGAATTGATCCTTCGGGGGCGGGCGCGGCATCGTTTGCACGCGCCAGCCCCCGATCCGAATGGAGATTGACCAGATGAGCCGGGAAGACGATTTCGAGCGCGGCCTGGAAAACCGCCGCGCCGTGCTGGGCGATGAATGGGTGCAGCGGTCGCTGGATCGCGCCACCACGTTCACGGCCGACTACCAGAACATGATCACGCGTTATGCCTGGCACGATATCTGGAGCCGTCCCGGTCTGCCGCACAAGGCGCGCCGCATGATGGTGCTGGCGGTGACGTTGTCGCTGGGCCGTTGGGAAGAATTTGAATTGCACGTGCGCGCCGCCTTGACGGCACAGGACGCTTCGCGCCTGACGCCCGACGAACTCAAGGAAGTGCTGCTGCAGAACGCGATCTATGCGGGCGTGCCGGCGGCCAACACGGCCTTCAATCTTGCGCAGAACATCCTGCGCGAGGTCGCCGGGCAGATCGGCTACGACCTGGCCGCGGCAGACCCGCGCCAGGCCGACCTGTTTGGCACAAAGCCGGCCTGACCTGTGCGCAAAGGGCGGGCGGCTTGCCCGCCTGATCTTTTCTAGTCCGAACGCGGATTGAGCACACGAGCCGCCTGCAGGCCGCTGCGCACCGCGCCTTCCAGCACGCCGGGATAGCCGGTGTCCGTCCAGTCGCCCGCCAATGCCAGCGTGGGCCACGGCGTGGAGTTCAGCGGGCGGGTCAGGCCCGGCACCGCTGCAAACGTCGCGCGCTTTTCAATGAACAGTTCGGCCGCTGCCACCTCGGGCATCGGCGGCAGCCGCAGCGGATGCGCGGCGGCCTGTTCAGCCACCTGATCGATCAGGGCTTCAATTACCTGGCGTCGGTTGCGTTCGCTTATGCCGATGGCCGCGCTGGCCACCACGGCCAGTTCTCCGGCTTTGGTGTCGCCCGCGAGTTGGGCGCGGTCGAACAGCCACTGACCGGCATGACCGCGAGCCGCATCTTCGCGCAACATCATCATCGGCTCGGGCAGCCGCCACGGGCCGGCCAGGCGGATGTTCAGCGTGGCGATGGGCAGATAGTCGAAGGCCTTGAGCGCATCGAGCAGCCCCGTGGCGCCGGCCTCGCGTAGCGGAGCATCCAGCAGGCGCGCGGCGAAGGTGGGCGGCACGGCCAGCACGGCCGCGTCAAAACGTTCCTGGTTGATGTCGATGCCGTCGGCGGACGGATGCAGCTGGCGCACCGTGCTGCCATAGCGCATGGTGACCTGGCGCGCGGCCGCGTCGGGCCACAGCGCCGACAGGTCCGTGCACGGCAGCAGCAGATCGCTGTCTTCGCGCGCGCCGGCCAGGCTATCGCGCAGCACGCGGGCAAACAGCACGGCGCTGGCCGTGGCGATCGGCGTGTTCAGCGCGGCCAGGCAAAGGGGCTCCCACATCTGCCGGATCAGCACGTCGGACTGTGCGTGATAGTGCAGCAGTTGCAGCACGGTCCAGTCGCGCGGCGGCGACCAGGACATGGTCT
>CBHWAL010000131.1:0-9762 GCA_966111495.1 uncultured Achromobacter sp.
GTCCAGGACCGAGACAGTCGTCTGTTCGCCGCTACCTACCAGGTGGATGCGGTACTGGGGCGCCTGCGCCTTCTTGTCGCCAGAGAACATGCGGCTGAAGAAGCCGGGCTGTTCCATCTTTTCGCCGGTGTCGGTGTCAACATAGCGCACGAAGTAGTCGCCGGCCGAACGGTCGCGGTCTTCGACAGCGAAGCCGCCGCCATCGAGCGCCACGCCGACACGACGCCATGCGCGGTCGAACGATTCGCTGACGACGAGCGACGCGCCCTGCGCGCGGACATCCTGCTGCACGGCGGGACGCTGCGGCGAGGCTTCGGCCTGCTGCACCAGCTTGCGGGCGTTGTCGACATCGGTGCCCAGGTAGACCATCATGCGCGCCAGCATGGCGGCGTTCAGGCCCGGGTCTTCCTTGCCGTTCTGCCACTGCACCTGGCCGCCGTCGGAGCCGACGCGCTTTTCAAGCATCTGGCGGTGGCTGACGTAGATCTCGGTGTGACCGTTGACGCGCTCGACGCGGGTGCGGAATTTCTCGCGCTCGCCGCTATCCCAAGCCGATTCCAGCACCGCGCCCAGCGCCTGGCGCAGCCAGCTTTCCGGGATCTTGGCACGGTTCTCGGCCCAATCCGTTTCGATCAGGCCGGCGCTGGGGTTGTTGCTGGCGACGGTGAAGCCGTTTTCGGTCCAGAAGTCGACCAGGCGGGGGAACACCTGCTCGGGCGGACGGTCCACCACCAGCCAACGCAGGTCGCCGTCGCGCTCGACACGCATGTCGGCACGGTTGGGCAGCACGTTGCTGGTTTTCGGGGCGCTGGCCTGGGTGACGCCTTGCTGCTGGAATTCAGAGAAGGTAGTGGAGCCGGAGGCCGGCGCGCGGTAGCGGGGGTCGCTGTTGGCTTGCGTCAGGTCGGGCGGAATGCTCAGGGGCTCTCCGCGTTGGTTCACTGCGCTCTTGTAGTCGACTGATTCTTCATTGCCCAGGAATTGGTTGACCTCGGAGCACCCGGCCAGCAACACCAGAGACATCAATGCCGACAAACCGGCATGACGCTTGTTCATACGTTTCCTCACGATATTTAGAGCAGTCCCGTTTCCTGGAGCGCGTTGCGCACCGTTGCGTGATGCTGCGCGCTCAGTTCGACCAGTGGCAGTCGGTAGCCAAGTGCGCTGCGGCCCATTTCGGCCAACGCCCACTTGACGGGGATGGGGTTGGCTTCAACGAACAAAGCCTTGTTCAGACGCGCCAGGAACGCGTTAAGTTCACGGACCTTCGGCACGTCGCCCGCCAGGGCGGCGGCACAGAGGTCGCGCATGAGCTTGGGAGCCACGTTGGCCGTGACGGAAATATTGCCGCGCGCGCCCAGCAGGATCAGGGCTGCCGCGGTGGGATCGTCGCCGCTGAAGACCTGGAAGCTGGCGGGCGCCTCACGGAGCAGCAGGCCGCCACGGGCGATGTCGCCGGTGGCGTCCTTGATGCCGATGATGCCCGGCACCTGTGCAAGACGCAGGATCGTTTCGTTGCTCATGTCGGCAACGGTGCGGCCCGGCACGTTGTACAGGATGGTGGGCAGGTCAACGGCTTCCGCGATGGTGCGGAAGTGGCGGTACAGGCCCTCTTGCGACGGCTTGTTGTAGTAAGGAACGACCGACAGCCCAGCATGGGCGCCGACCGCTTTGGCGTGGCGCGTCAGGTGGATGGCTTCGTCGGTGGAGTTGGCGCCCACGCCTGCAATGACCGGAATGCGGCCAGCGGCGTGTTCGACGGCAACGCGGATCAGTTCCGCGTGTTCTTCCAAGGAGACCGTGGGCGACTCCCCGGTGGTTCCCACCACCACCAGTGCGTCGGTGCCTTCCTGGACGTGCCAGTCGATCAGCGACCGGTAGGCAGCGTAGTCCAGGCTGCCGTCGGGTTGCATTGGGGTGACCAGGGCCACCATGCTGCCCTGGAAATTAACGCCTGCGGCGGTAGCAGGGGATGCCATAGATTCGGGCTCCAAAACCCTGCGGCGGGATTGCCCCAGGGCCTGATTCAGTGAAACCGCTGAGTTTAACGGATATTGGGTGCAATCTTACAGAAACCACTGAACGATTGTCGTTCCCAGCCCGAGCACCGGTTGCATCAATAACCAGAGCACATCGGTGACCAGAAGGACAATGACGATGATCAATCCATAAGGTTCGATTTTCGAATATTGCCAAGCCAGACGATTGGGCAGCAGGCTGAAGAGGATGCGCCCGCCGTCCAGCGGCAGGATGGGCAGCAGGTTCAGCGCCATCAGCACGAGGTTGACGTTGACGCCCGCCACGGCCATTTCGAACCAGAAGCTTTCGTGCAGGCCGCTTTCCATGAAAAGGCGCAGCGACAGCGCCCACAGAATGGCCATGAACAGGTTGGCGGCCGGTCCGGCCAGGGCCACCCAGGCCATGTCTTTCTTGGGACGGCGCAGGCGGCCGAAGTCGACCGGAACCGGCTTGGCCCAACCGAAGAGCAGCATGGAGCCGCCGATGAGCTTGGAGGCCAGCAGGATGGCGACCGGCACCAGCAGCGTGCCGATGGGGTCGATGTGCCGCGCCGGATTCAGGCTGACCCGGCCGGCCTGGTAGGCGGTCGGATCGCCCAGCATGCGCGCCACGTAGCCGTGCGCGGCTTCGTGCAGGGTGATGGCGAAGATAACCGGTATCGCGTAGACCGCAATGGTTTGGATGATGTCATTCATGGCGAACCGGATTGTAGATGAGCCACGCGCCGGCGCGGCGCGTCTCGTGCATCGAGTCGAGGGGAAGAATCAGACAAGTCCGAGGGTGGCGGGATCGCCGCGGCCCAGGCGCACGACAACGGGCTCGTCGCCCGTGAGGTCGATGACCGTGGTGGGCGCTTGCGGGCAGGCGCCCGCATCGATGATGGCGGCCAGATCGTGGTCGTAGCGCGCGCGGATTTCCTCGGCGTCGTTCAGCGCCTCGGTTTCATCCTTGGGAATGAGCGTCGTGGACAGCAGGGGCGAGCCCGCCTGTTCCAGCAGGCCCAAGAGGACGGCGTGATCCGGCACGCGGATGCCGATGGTCTTGCGCGAAGGGTGCGATACGCGCCGCGGGACTTCCTTGGTGGCTTCGAGGATGAAGGTCCAGGGGCCAGGGGTCGCGGCCTTCAGCAGGCGGTATTGCTTGTTGTCGACGCGAGCGAAGTGGCCGATTTCGGCCAGGTCGCGGCACAGAAGCGTTAAGTGGTGGCGTTCGTCCAGTCCGCGAAGGCGGCGCAGCCCGTCGGCGGCGCTTTTGTCGTCCAGGCGGGCGACGACGGCGTAACTGGAGTCGGTGGGCACGGCCACCAGGCCCCCGTCATTAAGCCATTGCGCGGCTTGCTTGAGCAGCCGCGGCTGGGGATTTGCTGGGTGGACAGAGAAGTACAAAGCCATGGGTTTATCCTAACATCCTTGAAGGCCGCTCAATTGCGCGGCGATGCAAAATGGCGGTATCGCCGATCCGCCCCGGAGAACGAACATGCGCCT
Organism: uncultured Achromobacter sp.; assembly: GCA_966111495.1. Taxonomy (GTDB): domain Bacteria; phylum Pseudomonadota; class Gammaproteobacteria; order Burkholderiales; family Burkholderiaceae_B; genus Achromobacter. The sequence goes on from CBHWAL010000131.1 coordinate 3,504, forward strand.
TGGAAACTCGCGCCAGAGCAACAATGTGGAAGACCGCCGTTCTGGCGGCCCGCGAATCGGGGGCCGCGGCACCATCGGCATAGGCACGATAGTACTTGCCCTTGTCGCAATGTACTTCGGTGTTGATCCCCGCGTGGTCCTGGATATGGCCGAAGGCCCGGCGGTGCAGCAGCAGGCGCCCGCGACGGCCCCGCCGGCCAACGATCCGCAAGCGGTTTTCGTGTCCAAGGTGCTGGGCGAAACCGAGGACGTGTGGAGCACCATCTTCCAAAAGGAACTGAACCGCCAGTACGTCGAGCCCAAGCTGGTGCTCTTCAGGGGCGCCACGCCCACGGCCTGCGGCACCGGGCAATCGGCCATGGGGCCTTTCTATTGCCCGGGGGATAGCAAGGTCTATATAGACCTGTCGTTCTTTGACGAACTGCAGAACCGGTTCAAGGCGCCTGGCGATTTCGCGCAGGCGTATGTGATCGCCCATGAGGTCGGCCACCATGTGCAGCACCTGCTGGGCATTTCGGACCAGGTGGATCAACTGCGCCGCCGTAACCCTTCGCAGGCCAACGCGCTGTCGGTGCGCCTGGAACTGCAGGCCGATTGCTTCGCCGGCCTGTGGGCGCAGCGCGCGGATGCGGCGCGCAACATCCTCGAAGGCGGCGACGTCGAGGAAGCCCTGGCGGCGGCCACCGCCATTGGCGACGACCGGTTGCAGAAGCAGAGCCAGGGGTACGTGGTGCCCGATGCCTTCACGCACGGCAGTTCGGCGCAGCGCGTGCGCTGGTTCAAGCGCGGCCTGGAAAGCGGCAGCATCAAGCAGTGCGACACGTTTGGCGCGACCTCGCTTTGAGCGGCGCGTCCTGGCTCGAAGCCGGCGCCCGCCAGCGTCGGCGCTGCCGCCCCCAACTGTATATCCATACAGCCAACTGACCCCGGTCGTCTTCATCTTGTAAGATTACGCCCCCTCGCAATGCTGCGCGCGCGTGTTTCTCTTCCGCGGCGCGGCGGGCGCAGCGCTTGCCACTCGCAGGTTTGCCCGCGCGCCCCCAAGACCCTTTATCTGTTTCCATGGCCAACAAGTTCGAACCGCTAATCACCGTTGATGAGGTGCAAGAGATTCTTGCCGAACCCAAGGAAACCGCGAAGCCGATCCTCTGGATCCCGAAGCCGGCCGCGGGCAGCCCGCAGTGGATGGAGTTCAGCAGCCCTTGCAAGATCAAGGGCGACGTGCGTGAAGATGTGATTTTTCGCGTTATGTACCGGGGCGCTCGCACGGCCGTGCACGGGCAGGCCACCATCTTTCTGACAGAGGCGTTCTGTGCCAGCCTGTTCGTGGGTCCGCACCGGGTGTACGGCGTGGACACCGACGACTCGTTTCACACCAGCCTGGTGGGCGCGGACCGGCCGCAGTACCGCAAGCCGCTTGCCGACCGCAGCCACGAGCACATCTGGGTCGAGGAAGGCGAAGGCTATGCCGAGCCCGTCGTGCCCGCGCTGGACACCATCGGCACGCTGATGCAGTATTTCCTGCCGCGAGCGAACCTGACGTTGGCCGGCGGCTTTGCGCATCCCCTCAAAGGCCGCCAAATCGAACTGATCCTATGAGCAATTTTTTGGAAGCCTCCGGCTGGACCGTCCTGCCGGCGGGCGAATTCGCTATCCGCGCCGTGTCTCCCATGACGCTGGGCCTGGACGGCCAGCACGCCGCCTTCTTCATCGCGCATCCGGACGAGTCGTCGTTCTACCTGACCGACGCCTGTGAGACCGCGATGCACGCGTCGAGCTTCGGCATCGATGTGGCGGCAAAGCGCATCGACATCCTGAACGAGACGCCGGGCGTCACCCTCGCCCACTTCGACCGGTCGGGCGCCATCGTGGCGTCGGGCCCGAACGGGCAGTTGCAGGAAGCGCTGTGGGACGCGGTGAAGCTGGCGATGGCGCTGTCGTTTCAATGCGCGAAGTGGATGCCGCGTTTCAGCCAACTGCGGTTCCGCGCCCAGGTGGGACGTGCGCTGGCCGAAGGCGTGGGCGTGAACCGCATGGTCAAGGGCGCGCGCGCCAAGGGCAGCAGCGGTCACACAGCGGACTTTGCGTATGCGGTGCGTGCGGCGGGCAGCACTGCCCTGACTTACATCGAACCGATTGCCCTGAAGGCCGGCAAGAAGATGGACTGGACGCAGGTCTATCAGACCCACGGCAAGATGTCGGATGTGAAGATGGCCGATGCGCGCAACTCGCGCATGGTGATTCTGGAAGACGGCGCGTCGGCCGAGGAATTCAAGAAAGCCGTGACGATTCTGGAGCAGTCCGCCACCGTGCAGACGCTGGCCAAGACCCGCGACTGGCGCGAGGTGTTTTCGGCCTAGCCGTCAGGGCTGCGGGGAGTCAGGAAGGCAGATTGGTCAGGCCGTCCACGATCTCGCGGCCATGCAAGATGGCTGCATGAACGGCCTCGCGTGGGCTGTAGACAAAGCCGCCCCCGGCAAATTGCGGTACGGGATATTCGTCGCCGCCTTCAAGGATGGCGCCTGCCTGCACGACCATCACCGATGCGATGAAGACGGGGCCGCTGGCTTGCGCCGGAACTTCGATAGCGCCGCTGCCCCGGGAGACCTTGGCCGTGAGGCGGTATCCCTTGTAGATCAAATTGTTCTGATGCACTTCGGTAGTCCTCTATCTGCCGACGAGCATACTCCGTGATTCGATGACACTTCGGATAAGTTTTGTAACTCAAGCAGAAACTGGAAACACTGTTGCGCTGCCGCAAGCGCGTCCCCGTTTCTCGAATGCCGGGAAGCGAAACCGCATTCTTGCCGAAAGGTAGCGCTGACGCGGCTTGCGGGGCTGCCCCCCTCGCGAGCGGTGCAGCATCTGACGCGGTTTCCGGGGGATTACCCTAGGGCCTGTTGCGAAAGCGCATCCTGGGACAGTTTCATCCCTGTCACACGCCTGTAATCGTCGAGCCGCCAGCCCCGGCCCAGCATGATCATGCGGGTGTGCAGGTCGTCGCGCACGGTCGCACTGACTTCCGGTCCCAGATACGTGAGCTGCTTGCAACGCAAGTCCACGAAGCCCAGCGCATAGTCGCGCGACAGCCCCATCCACAGACGATGCGCGCCGACCGATTGGCGCGCGCCGCTGAGGATGCACAGCCCCGCATCCAGCGCCCAGCGGTACACCGCCGTCGCCAGCCCCATGCCCTGGTATGGCGCGGCGTATTTCGAATGCGGGGCGCGCACGTAGGGATCGGCGCGCCGTCCCACTTCGATCAGGCGGTTGAAGACCGTATAGCCCGCCACCCGGCCGCGCCGCACGTCCACCACATACACGTAATACTCGCCGTCGGCCTTGCGGTAGCGAAGCACGATGCCAGGGATGTCGGTCTTGACCTCCGGCAATTCATGCAGGCGGTCCATCGGACGATTCATGCGGTTGTGGATGGCATCGAGTTCCTTGTCGACCTCTTGGGGACTATGGTTAACGTCGATGCGCAGTTCCGTCACGATCGACATGACGTGACGGAACGCGTGCAAGGCCAGCGTAGGCAAGGCCACCTCCTGTGCAGGGTTGAAAAGCTGTCCGCGAGGGACGGGAAGACGTAAAAAAAGCCGCATCCGCGGCTCGAAAGGTTGTGTGCGGGTGCACCGCCGGTCGGGGCGGTAGGGATCGGACGAGGCGCAGAGGAAGCGATCAGGCTGCTGCATGCGCGTCCCTTTGGGCTGCGGGCTGGTCGCCGGCAAGGCCGAAGAAGGCCGGGAACTGCCGTTCGCCCTTGGCCGTGATGCGCAGCGCACGCGAGTCCAGATCCTTGCTGATCCAGCCGCGGGCCAAGAGCGCATCGAGCAGCGCCGCGCCTAGCGCGCCGCCCAGATGCGACCGGCGTTCGCTCCAGTCGAGGCATGCGCAGGCGAAGCGGCGGCGGCGCTGGCGCGCGTGGGCGGCATCCACACCCACCTGCGCGAGCGAAGCCTCGCCCAGCGGCGTCAGCAGATAATCGCGGCCATCCGGCTGCAACCAGTGCCGGGCCAGCATCGCATCATGCATTCGCACGGCCAGCGTGCCGGCCATATGGTCGTAGCAGGTCCGGCTGTCGCGCAGCGCGCAAGGCGTGGTCGGCTTGAATGGGGTGCGTTCGGCGCCGGCCACCACCAGCAGCGCCTCCAACGCGTGGCCGACTTCGCCGCTGGCCAACCGGTAGTAGCGATGCTTGCCCTGCACGGCCATCTCGACCAGGCCCTGATCGCGCAGACGCTGGAAATGGCTGCTGGCCGTGGACGCGCCGATGTCGGCGGCCGCGGCCAGCTCCGTGGCCGTGCGTGCGCGGCCGTCCAGCAGCACGCACAGCATGCGGGCGCGCGCGGGATCGGCAATGGCGCCCGCGACGGCGGACAGATTGATGTCGGCGAACTCGGAATCCATGATTCGGTATGGACCAAAGTGTTGTGTGTAGGGCGTAAGCATACTTCGCCTCAACGAAACCGACATCAACCCTCTCCTACCATGACCGCCTCCCCTTCCTTTTTCGGCTGGAAAGTCCTTTGCGCCACCTTCGTGCTTGCCATTTTCGGATGGGGCGTGGGCTTTTACGGACCGCCGGTATTCCTGCACGCCGTCGTCCAGCGCACCGGCTGGAGCGTCGGACTGGTGTCGGGCGCAGTCACGCTGCATTTTCTGGCGGGCACTTTGGTGGTGGCCAATCTGCCGCGTCTGTACCGGCGCATCGGCGTCGCCCGCACGACAGCCGGCGGCGCGGCGCTGTTGGCGCTGGGCGTCGCCGGGTGGGCGATTGCGCAGACGCCGTGGCAGCTTTATGCCGCCGCGGTGCTTAGCGGAATGGGGTGGGTGACGCTGGGCGCCGCGGCCGTCAACGCGCTGATCGCCCCCTGGTTCGTCCGCCGGCGCCCCGCCGCCCTGGGCATGGCGTACAACGGCGCAAGCGTGGGCGGCATCGTCTTTTCGCCGCTGTGGGTATTTCTGATCGCCCAGACCGGTTTCGCGCAGGCAGCGCTGTGGATCGGCGTAACGATGGTCGCCGTTATTGCCGTGCTGTCGCACAAGGTATTCATGGTCACCCCTCAGCAGCTCGGCCAGGCGCCGGACGGCGCTGCCTGCGCCGGGGCGCCGTCCGGCCCACCTGCAAGCGCCGCACCGCCCGCGCCAGCGCTTGCGGGCAAGCTGCGCCGCGACCGGGCATTCGTGACGCTGGCCGCCGGCATGGCGTTGGGGCTGTTTGCCCAGATCGGTTTGATCGCACATCTGCTGTCGCTGCTGGCGCCGTTATTGGGCGCGCAGACGGCTGGCCTGGCGATGGGACTGGCCACGGCCAGCGCCATCGCGGGCCGTTCGCTGGTCGGGTGGCTGATGCCGCCGGGGGCTGACCGCCGCAAGATCGCCTGCGCGGCGTATGCCGTGCAGATTGCCGGGTCGCTGGTGCTGATGCTGGCCGCCGACCATGCGTGGGCGGTGTGGGTGGGCGTCGTGCTGTTCGGGTCGGGCATTGGCAACGCCACATCGCTGCCGCCCCTGATCGCGCAGACGGAATTTGCCCGCGAGCAGGCGGCGCGCGTCGTGCCGCTGATCGTCGCGCTGTCGCAAGGCGCTTACGCCTTTGCGCCTGCGGCGTTCGGCGCGCTGCGTTCGCTGCTACAACCGTCCGGGTTGGCGCTGCCCGGCTTCCTGGCGGCGGCTGCCCTGCTGCACGCCGCCGCCATCGCATGCTTTGCGGCCGGCCGTGGCGCGCACGCGAAGCGCGGCGCGCGCTGATGCCTCAGGCGCTCCCGCCGCGCCGTGCGACCAGACCGGCCATGACCGCATCGCCGCGTTCGCTGACCAGGCCTTCGGCCACACCCTCGCGATCCGCCGCGTTGCGGTTCTGACTGACCTTCCACTTGCCTTCGATGCGGGCAATGGGAATCTCGATGCCGACAATGGCGCGCATCTGCGCCGCGATGAAATCGGCGGGCGCCTCGTCCACGCGCCACGGCTGGACGCGCGCTTTCTCCTGGCTATTGGTCAGCGCATCGAGCTGGGCGCGCAGCCAGGCCGGATCGTCCTGGATCACCGGCGTGCCCCACACGTGTACGGCCACGAAGTTCCAGGTCGGCACGACCTTGTGCGTTTCCGCCTTGGTCGCGTACCAGGACGGCGTGATGTAAGCCTGCGCGCCATGAAAGGCCACCAGGCATTCGCGCCCCGCGGCCAGCTCGGCAAGCTGCGGGTTGGCGCGCGCCACATGCAGGCGCAGAACTCCGTGCGGGCCTTCGGG
>CBHWAL010000132.1:0-9679 GCA_966111495.1 uncultured Achromobacter sp.
CGGGCAGGACTTCCTGACGCGTTTCGGTTTCGACAAAGAACGTTGGCCCGCCGTGCTGCCGCTCGCGCTGGGCGCGGGCGGCGCCACGCCGCTGCAGGTCGTCAATGGTTATAGCGTGTTTGCCAACGGCGGCTATCGCGTCACGCCGTATCTCATCGACCACGTCACGGACCGATCCGGCAACGTGCTGATGAAGACCCAGCCCGTCGTCGCGGGCGACGCGCAGGCACGCGCCATCGACCCGCGCACCGCCTGGGTCATGGACGACATCCTGCGCGACGTCACGGTCAACGGCACCGCCGCCCGCGCGCATCAGGTGCTCAAGCGCAACGACATCGGCGGCAAGACCGGCACCACCAACGATGCCGTGGACGTCTGGTTCTCGGGCTTCACGCAAACGCTGGCCACCACGGTCTGGATGGGCTTTGACCAGCCCAAGTCGCTGGGCACCAACGAGTTCGGCAGCGGCCTGGCGCTTTCCACCTGGCTGGACTACATGCAGCCGGTCTTAAAGGACGTGCCGCAGGCCAAGCCGGCGCCGCGCCCCGACGGCCTGCTGGTCGACAACGGCGAATACTACTTCTCCGAGTTCCCGCCCGGGCAGGCAGTGGCTTCGCTGGACCTGTCTTCCGGCGACGCGCTGACCGACTTCCTGAACAACAACCGATCGACCGACGGCGTCGACACCTCGGTCAAGCCGCTGCCCCCCGGCGGCGCCATGGCGCCCGAAGGCAGTCCCATCCAACCGCCGCTGATGCCGATCCCCGTGCCCCGCGCTGATGCGGTGCCGGTCCCGGCACCGCAAGCGCAGGCCATGCCCGCCGCGGGCGGCGTGCCAACGCCTGCCGTCCCGGCGGCGGCTACGCCGGCCGACTCGGCTGGCGTCAGCGCCAGCGCCGTGACCAGCCCAGGCGCCGTGACCGCCCGGCCGCTGTAAGGGCCGCGCAGGACGCAAAACGGGCGCCTCACGGCGCCCGTTTTTCTTTTCGGTCCGGCAGCGCTACTCGGCGGCCGCGGCCTCGGTCACGACCTCGCGCGGCCACGCCTGCAGCGATTCCAGATCCAGAAACGTGAAGTAGCCGGCATTCCAGCCTTCGGTGTCGATGTGATACACGTTGCCCAACGCCAGCGGCGACGCCACCGGGGTGTGCCCCGCCACCACCGCCCGCACGCCCAGGATGCCGGTGCGGTCCATCTGGCGCAGGCGGTCGCGCGACCACTGGCACGCCGCGCTGGTGCGTTTGTAGCGATCCTGCAACGCGGACTCCAGCCGGGGCCAGAACAGCACCGGACAGTCGGCATGCAACAGTCCAACGGCGCCCGACGACGTTTCCACCTCGATGGCAATCGGCAGCAGGGTGAAGGCCTCGGCAAACACCTGCTGCCGCTCGACGGGCAGATCCAGAAACCAGCCGCCACCGTATCCGCGCCAGTTCTTCACGTCCACCTGCCCCGTGCGCACGTGGCGAATCGCATAGTCCTCGTGATTGCCTTGCACCGCGAAAAACCACGGCTTTGCCAGCCAGTCCAGGGCGGCCTCGCTCTCGGGTCCGCGATCGACCAGATCGCCCACGGAAAAAAGCCGGTCGCGGGTGGGGTCGAACCCCAATTCGTCCAGCGCCTGTTGCAGGCGTGAAAAATGTCCGTGTACATCGCCCACCGCGAAATCGCGGCCGGATGCGTTGCGCGGGACCTTGAGAAAACGTTGCTCCATGATGCTTCGGAAATACCGCAAGGAAAATCTGACCCTTCTTTTTAACCCGCTTTGCTCCGTCCCCAAGGCAAGCCCAGTCAGCGAAAGGGTCAAATAGCGTTACGAGAATCGGTCTTGTTCGTGATAATGTTTCCACCTTTCCCGCACTGCCTAGAGAGGAGTGGCGCCAAGCCGCTTCCCGTCGTCACCATGACCGCCGCGTCCACCATCAAAACCTGGTATCTGGTCCACAAATGGACCAGCCTGGTTTGCACGATCTTCCTGCTCATCATCTGTCTGACCGGTTTGCCGCTCGTGTTCCATCACGAGATCGAGCATTGGCTGGACGACGGCAAACCGCTGTCGCAGGTTTCCCCCGGCACGCCGCCCGCCAACCTCGACAAGCTCGTGGCCAACGCCCAGGCGATGTACCCGAACGAAGTCGTCGACTACCTGTCTTTCGACCCGGACGAGCCGCAAGTCTTCGTCGGCATGGCGAAGACGCCGGGTGACGGGCTGGCCTCGGGCCACGCCATCCGCATGGATGCCCGCACGGGCGACGTGCTGCTCGATGGCCCGCTATATACCGAAGACAAGTTTTCGTTCATGGGCATCATGCTGGCGCTGCACGTGGACCTGTTCGCGGGCCTGACCGGCGAGTTGTTCCTCGGCTTCATGGGGCTGCTGTTCTGCGTCGCCATCGTGTCCGGCGTCGTGCTGTACGGTCCCTTCATGAAAAAGCTGGAATTCGGCACGGTGCGCGCAACGCGCTCGACGCGTCTGAAATGGCTGGACTTGCACAACCTGCTGGGCATCGTGACGCTGGTCTGGGCACTGGTCGTGGGCTTGACCGGCGTCATCAACGAGCTGTCCACGCCACTCTTCCGCCTGTGGCAGTCCACCGAATTGCCGCGCGTGCTGGAACCCTACAAGGGCCAGCCCATCCCCACGCAACTGGCCTCGGCGCAATTGGTGGCCGACACCGCGCGCAAAGCCATGCCGGGCAACGAAGTGTCGTTCATCTCCTTCCCGGGCAACGCGTTCGGCAGCCCGCAACACTTCATCGCCTGGATGCGCGGCGACTCGCCGCTGACGTCCAAGCTGAACACGCCCGTGCTGATCGACGGCCGGACCGGCGCGCTGACGACGGTGGCGAAAATGCCCTGGTACCTGACCGCGCTGGAAGTCTCGCGCCCGCTGCATTTCGGCGATTACGGCGGCCTGCCGCTCAAGATCATCTGGGCGCTGCTCGACCTCGTCACCATCGTCGTGCTGGTGAGCGGACTGTATCTGTGGCTGGCCCGGCGCCGCGCCACCGAAGCACGCATCAACGAACTCATCAAGAAACACCAGGCCACCGCGGCCCCGCAAAGGACACCCGCATGAGCCATTCAACGGGTAAAGGCAGCCGCGGCTTCCTGTTCGTGTGGGGCGTGCCGATCCTGCTGGGCGCGCTCAGCATCTTTGGCCTGCTGGCGGCCCTGCTGGGCACCGGCGCCTGGCACTGGGCGTCCTGGACCGCCCTGAGCATCCTGCTCGTGGTCATCGTGCGGTACTGGGTGTTCCCGCTCAGGCACTAGACAAGGACGTCACGGCCGGCTGCAGCTCGCCGGCCGTCCAGTCTGCGCTACGCGAACTTCTCGGGATCCGGGCCCAGGCGCGGGCCTTCCTTGATGCCGTCGATGGCGGCCATCTCCGCCGGCGACAGTTCGAAATCGAACACGTCGATGTTCTCGCGGATGCGATCCGGCGTGACGGACTTCGGAATCACGACCAGGTTGTGCTGCAGGTGCCAGCGCAGCGTCACCTGCGCCGGCGACTTGCCATGCTTTTGCGCCAGGTCCAGGATCACCTTTTCCTTCGTGATGTTGCCCTGCGCCAGCGGGCTCCAGGACTCGGTCACGATGCCATGCCGTGCGTGAAATGCCCGCAGCGCGTTCTGCGTGAACCCCGGATGCAGTTCGATCTGGTTGACCGCGGGCGTGACGCCGGACGCGTCGATCAGACGTTCCAGGTTGGCCTGCGTGAAGTTCGACACGCCGATCGCGCGCGCGCGGCCGTCTTCCTTCATCTCGATCATCGCGCGCCAGGCGTCCAGGAACTTCTCGCTGCCCGCAACCGGCCAATGGATGAGGTACAGGTCCACGTACGCCAGCCCCAGCTTCTCCAGGCTTTCATCGATCGCCTTGTGCGCGTCGTCGTAGCCGTGCTTGTCGTTCCAGAGCTTGGTGGTGATGAACAGGTCCTTGCGCGCCACGCCGGCCGATCGCAGGCCCGCGCCCACGCCCGCCTCGTTGCCATAGATGGCCGCGGTGTCCACCGACCGGTAACCTGCCGCCAGCGCTTCCTTCACGCTGGAGGCGGCCTGATCGTCCGGCACTTGCCAGACGCCCAGGCCCAACTGCGGAATCTTGCCTCCGTCGTTCAATTTCACTGCGGGTACCTTCGCCATAAGACCCTCCGTAGCATGCGACGCGACACCGGCGCGGCGAAAACGCGCCCGGTCACGCAACCAGGGGAGCAGCCGGCCGGACCCCAGGTTGGAAGAGAAAGAAACGGGCCCGACGCGCTGCGCCCGTATCGCCAAACCAACTTGAAGCCCCTGGTTCAGGCCCGCCCGAACCAGGGGTTATCCCTCAAATAGTACCGCTGGTGCCCCATAATGCCCTGCAAACGGCTTAACTCCCCCGGCGGAGCCAGCCTCAACCACAGCATCCAGAACATGAATCCTCCTGAAACGCGGCCCGGCAAGGGCGGCGGTCTTGCCACGCTTCGCACCCTGTTTCCCTACCTGTGGCCGCCCGGCAGGACCGGCCTGAAGGTCCGCGTCGTGGCGGCGCTGCTGTGCCTGTTCGCCGCCAAGGCCGCAACCGTCTACGTGCCCCTGCTGTACAAGCAGGCGGTGGATGAACTGGGCAAGGGCGCGCCCGGCACCGTGACGGTGCCGCTCGGCCTGATCCTGGCCTACGGCACCGCCCGCGTGCTGTCGCTGCTGTTCTCCGAACTGCGCGACGCCATCTTCGCGCGCGTCGGCCAGCATGCGATCCGCTCGGTCGGCCTGCAAATCTTCCGCCACCTCCACGGCCTGGCGCTGCGCTTTCACCTGGCGCGTCAGACCGGCGGGCTGAACCGCGCCATCGAACGCGGCACCAAGGGCATCCAGACCCTGCTGTCGTTCCTGCTCTTCAACATCCTGCCCACCTTCTTCGAAATCAGCCTGGTCTGCATCGTGCTGTGGAAGATGTTCGACGGCTGGCTGGCGCTGGCCACCGGCGCCACCGTCGTGCTGTACATGGCTTACACGCTCGCCGTGACGGAATGGCGCACCAAGTTCCGGCGCCAGATGAACGAAACCGACTCCGAGGCCAACACCAAGGCTATCGAGAGCCTGCTGAACTACGAGACGGTCAAGTATTTCGGCAACGAAGAACACGAGGCCCGGCGCTACGACGCCTCGCTCACCCGCTACGAACGCGCCGCCGTGCGCAGCCAGGTCAGCCTGTCGATCCTGAACGTCGGCCAGGCCCTCATCATTTCCACGGGGTTGACGCTGGTGATGTGGATGGCCGCCAACGGCATCGCCGAGGGCCGTTATACGCTGGGCGATTTCGTGCTGGTCAACACGTACCTCTTGCAGCTCTACACGCCGCTCAGCTTCTTCGGCTTCATTTACCGCGAAATCAAGCAGGCGCTGATCGACATGGAGCGCATGTTCGAGCTGCTGGGCCAGGATCGCGAAGTGGCGGACCGCGCGGGCGCCGCGCAACTGCAAGTCTCCGGCGGCGCGGTTGAATTCCGCGACGTGCACTTCGGCTATGACCCGCGCCGCGCCATCCTGAAGGGCGTCAGCTTCTCGATTCCCGCCGGCAAGACGGTGGCCGTCGTGGGCACCTCGGGCGCAGGCAAATCCACGATCGCGCGGCTGCTGTTCCGCTTCTATGACACCGACAGCGGCGCCATCCTGATCGACGGCCAGGACGTGCGCGACGTCACGCAGGCCAGCGTGCGGGCGGCCATCGGCGTCGTGCCGCAGGACACCGTGCTCTTTAACGACACCATTCGCTACAACATCGGTTACGGCCGGCCGGGCGCCACAGACGCTGAAATTGAGGCCGCGGCCAGGCTCGCGCACATCCACGACCTGATCCTGACCATGCCGGACGGCTATGGCACGATGGTGGGCGAGCGCGGCCTGAAGCTGTCGGGCGGCGAAAAGCAGCGCGTGGCGATTGCCCGCACCATCCTCAAGAATCCGGCGATCTTCCTGTTCGACGAGGCCACCAGCGCGCTGGACACCCATACGGAACGCGAGATCCAGGCCAACCTGCGTGAAGTCAGCCAGGGCCGTAGTACGCTGATCATCGCGCACCGCCTGTCCACGGTGGCGGACGCGGACGAGATCATCGTGCTTGCCGATGGCCGCATCGTCGAACGCGGCCGCCATCCGCAACTGCTTGCGCAAGGCGGCATCTACGCCGGCATGTGGGCCCGCCAGCAGGAAAGCGCCCGGTCGGCGCCGGCGGATTGACAAGCCGCGCCCCCTGTCCGAACATCGCACCCTTTGATTGCCAGGCCTCCCATGCAGGATTCCCCCGCCCTCCCCGAAGTCCGCGTCTGCGCCGCCGGCGACCTGGTCAACGGCGGCCTGGGCGTCAAGGTGCCCGTGACCGACGGCGCGGGCCGCACCACCGCCTTCTTCGTGCGCTACCAGGACAGGGTGCATGGCTACCTGAACCGCTGCGCCCACGTCGGCGTCGAACTGGACTGGGAAGGCAGCTTCTTCACCCGCACCGGCGACCTCATCATGTGCGCCCGTCATGGCGCCACCTATCAGCCGGACACGGGCCTGTGCGTGGGTGGCCCCTGTAGAAACGGACGGCTGACCGTGCTGGCCGTGACCGAGCGCGACGGCAGCGTCTACTGGCAACCCGCGGGCAAGATTCGTCCGTCGGACGCCGACGCCTGATCGATTCCGACGCGGCGCCATGCGTCGGATTTGCGCCCGGCTTTACGCCCGCGCTGCAACGGCCTGCACCGGCTCCGCCCGCTCGGCATAACGCCGCGCCAGCACCGCGCAAACCATCAACTGCATCTGGTGAAAAATCATCAGCGGCAACACCACCACGCCCATCTGCGACGTGCCGAACAGCACGGTCGCAAGCGGAATGCCGGAAGCCAGCGACTTCTTCGATCCGCAGAACACCAGCGTGATCTCGTTCTCCTTGCTCAGCCCCAGCTTGCGGCTGCCCCACGTTGTGATCCCCAGCACCGCCCCCAGCAACACCGCGTTCACCAGCACCATGGTCGCCAGGTCGATGGCGGGGAACGCATGCCAGATGCCCTGCGCGACGGCCTCGCTGAACGCGGTGTAGACGGCCAGCAGGATCGAGCTGCGATCCACCTTGGATAGCGTGCGGCTGTTGCGCAGCGCCCACGCCCCGATCCACGGCCGCAGCAGGCTGCCCACCGCGAACGGCAGCAGCAGCTGCAGCAGGATGCGGCCGGCGTCGGCCAGCCCATGCCCGCCGCCCTGGCGATGCAACAGCACCGCCACCAACAGCGGCGTCAGCACGGTGCCCAGCAGATTGGAGGCTGTGGCCGCGCAGATCGCGCCCGGCACATTGCCGCGCGCCATGGATGTGAACGCGATCGACGACTGCACGGTGGACGACAGCGTGCAGACGAACAGCACGCCGATCCACAGCGACGGCGTCAGCAGCCCGGGAAACAAGGCGCGCAAGCCCAGGCCCAGCGCGGGAAACAGCAGAAAGGTGCAGGCCAGGATCAGCCCGTGCAGGCGCACGTCCTTCACGCCGGACACGATGGCGGCCGTGGACAGCCGCGCGCCGTGCAGGAAAAACAGCAGCGAGATCGCCACGTTGCTCGCCACCATCATGAACGTGGCGCCCTTGCCCACGGCCGGGAAAAAGCTGGCGAACGCCACAGTGGCGATCAGGATGAGCGTGAACTGGTCGGGCAGGAAGCGGCGCATGGCAAAGGCAAATCCGGAAAATTTCGCCCACTATAGGCGCGGCCCTTGCCATCGTGAAGGCCACTGGGTACTTTAACTGTCATCGGAATTCCCTATGACCGCGTCCCAACCATGCTTAATCCCCTGTGGCTCAAGACCTTCGCGGCAGCCGCTGGCGCGCCCAGCTTCACCGAAGCCGCGCGCCGGCTGGGGCTGACCCAGCCCACCGTCAGCGAACACATCCGCCAGCTCGAACAGGCCGTGAATCGGCGCCTCTTCCAGCGCGACACCCATTCGCTCGCGCTGACCAGCGACGGCCGCAGCCTGCTCGTGCATGCCGAGATCATCCTGGCCGCGCACGAAAAGGCCGAGCGCCTCTTCGACGCGCCCCGCCTGCGCGGCCGGATCCGGCTGGGCACCTCGGACGATCTGGCGATGGGTCCCCTGCCGGATGTCCTGGCGGCATTCCGCCTGGCGCATCCCGAAGTCGAGCTGGACCTGACCATCGGCGTCACCAGCGACCTCTACAAGCTGCTGGACGACAACCGCCTGGACGTGATGATCGGCAAGCGCCGGCGCGGCGACCGCCGCGGCCAGACGCTGCACAAGGAGGCGCTGCTGTGGCGCGCAAAGGAAGGCCTGCGCGTGGATCCCAACGAGCCCCTTCCCTTGATCCTGTTGCGCGAGCCCAGCGTGACGCGCACGCTGACGCTCGACGCCCTGGCCCGCGCGGGCCGCAGTTGGCAGATCGTCTGCACCAGCACCAGTTATGCAGGCTGCCAGGCGGCCGCGCGCGCGGGACTGGGCATCACCGTGCAGCCCTCGCACCTGTCCACCGCAGGCCTGTCGGCGCCCGCGGGCGCTGCCAACCTGCCTGCGCTGCCGCCGGTCGAATTCATCGTCATCTCGGCTCCCGCGCCGGGCAAACCCACTCGCGCGCTGACCGTGATTCTGATGCGCAGCACCCTGACCTGACCCGCCCCTATTGCGACGCGGACCGCGTGTGCTCGACGCGGCCATGCAGCGCCTGCGGCTGCTTGAGCAGGTTCAGGATGGGGCACCACGCCTCCACGGCCTCGTGCACGGCGCGCACCGCGTGCTCGTCCGCCGGCGACACAATGTGTGCCGTGTAGCGGATGTTGTGCGGAAAGAACGGCACCGCCTCGTACCCTGGCTTGCCGCCGCGCGGGTCCAGGTCGCCTTCGATCGACACCTCCAGCGATTCCAGCGGCAGTTCCAGCTCCGCGGCCTTGATGAGAAAGATGTGGGTCAGGCAACTGCCCAGCGACCCCAGCAGCAGTTCGGGCGAACTCGGCCCCAGGTCGTATCCCGCAAAATCGGCAGGACTGTCGCTCACCACCTGATGATCGCGAATGCGGATGCGCCGCACGCCGCTGCGCCCTTCCGCGCTGACGTGCGCACGCAGCTTCACCGGCTCGACGGTCTTCGGATCGCGCCCGTTGCGCAGCAATACGGCGGCGCGTTTCTGGTCCAGATACTCATTCAACGTACTCATCTTGCAGACCTCGCTTGGAAGAAAAACGTGCGAAGGACGCGCGGCTCAGTGGCGCCGCAGGTCGGTCATGGCGATGGGTGCACGGTCCATCGCCAGCAGAATCTCGCCCAGGCCGCGCGCGTTGCCGGCCTCCATGCGCCCGCCCGGCCCGCAGACGTCGTCGGCGCTGGTCCACGCCGGCGCGGCGTGCGGCAACAGGCGCGCGCGCAGCCAGCCGCGCCGGTCCACCAGGAACTGCGCGCCCGCCAGGCCGTCCGGCGGCACGCCCGCAGCCAAGGCATAGGCGTCCCACGCCGCAGGGTCCGCCGCCACGCAATCGGCATCCGCGGCGCCCGTGCGGCCGCGCGTCAGCGCCACGGTCAACAGGCGCGGATCCTGCGGTTCGGCCGGCGCGCCTGCCGTCTGCGCCACGACGCGCACGGGCAGGCCGCGCAGACCGGTGAGCCGGCTCGCGCGGCCGTCCCTGCAGGTCACCGCCACCACCGGCGCGGAAATCGCC
>CBHWAL010000133.1:0-9632 GCA_966111495.1 uncultured Achromobacter sp.
CGCCATCAAGCGCATCGCCGAACAAGAAAACTACGACCTGATCATCCAGGACGCAGTGACGGTCAACCCCCGCATCGACATCACCGACAAGGTGATTCAGAGCCTGGGCAAGTAAGCGATACCCGTCTAGTCATGCCGGTTTTACTGGATCTTGCCCGCGCGCCGACACTCGAAGCAATGTTGAGCGCCGCCAATACCCAGGGTATCGACTGGCGTATCAGTGCGGTTCCCGGCGCAGACCCCATGCGGGTCTGCGGCATCGGGACTTTGTCTTCGGCTGGTCCCCAGGAAATCTCTTTCCTGTCCAATCCCCGCTATCAAAGCCAGCTTGGCGCAACCGGAGCAGGGGCGGTCATCGTCTCTCCCGACGTCGCCGAGGCACTTGAAGCCCAGGGTAACGACCGACCGCCGTTCGCATTGGTCGTCTGCAAGCATCCCTATCTGCTTTTCGCGCGTGTCGCGCAATGGTTCGACACTGCCCGCAGACCCGCCTTGCCCGCTGAAACCCATCCCTCCGCCGTGATCGCGCCCGACGCCATCATCGAAGAGGGCGTGCGCATCGGCCCCAACTGCGTCGTCGAATCCGGCGCGCGGATCGGGCGCGGCACGGTGCTGGGTCCCGGTTGCGTCATTGGCGCCGGATCGACCATCGGGCCGGACGGGCGTCTGCATGCAAACGTCACGCTGTACGAAGGCGTCAAGATCGGCGCGCGGGTCATCCTGCATAGCGGATCGGTGCTTGGCGCCGACGGCTTCGGCTTTGCGCCGGATCCTTCGCTGGGCAAGGGCGCCTGGGGCAAGATTCCGCAGTTCGGCGGCGTGTCCCTAGGCGACGACGTCGAAATCGGCGCCAACACGACCGTCGACCGGGGCGCACTCGAAGACACCGTCCTGGCGGACGGCGTGAAGCTCGACAACCAGATCATGGTTGGCCACAACTGCCGCATCGGCGCGCATACCGCGATGGCGGCATGCGTTGGCGTGGCGGGGTCCACCACCATCGGCGAACGCTGCACCATTGGCGGCGCCGCAATGCTTTCGGGCCACCTGGTGTTGGGCGATGACGTGCATATCTCGGGCGGCACGGCAGTGACGTCCAATATTTCCAAGCCTGGCCGCTACACCGGGGTCTTCCCGTACGCGGAGCATGGCGAATGGCAGCGCAATGCCGCCGTGATACAACAGTTGGCGCAATTGCGCCGCCGCTTGCGCACGCTGGAAAAGGACTAGGGCGCGTTCGCCGCCCTGGCGCGCGCGCGCCGCCACCTTATTTAATTTCGCAGGAACGCAGAGAAAAATGGAACTCGACATCAAGGGGATCATGGAGAGGCTGCCGCATCGCTACCCGATGCTGCTGATTGACCGTGTTGTGGAAATGGTGCCTGGCAAGTCCATCGTCGCCATCAAGAACGTCTCGATCAACGAGCCGTTTTTCAACGGTCACTTTCCTCACCATCCGGTGATGCCGGGCGTGCTCATCGTTGAAGCCATGGCCCAGGCCTCTGCGCTGTTCTCCTTCACGGACGAGAACGGCGGCCTCAAGTGCGAAGGCGCCAAGACCGCGTATTACCTCGTCGGTATCGACGGCGCGCGTTTCCGCCGCCCGGTCGTCCCGGGCGACCAACTGCGCATCGAGGTCGAAGCCGAACGCCTGAGCCGCAGCATCTGTAAGTATCAAGCTCGCGCGACGGTCGATGGCCAGGAAGTGGCGTCGGCCAAGCTGATGTGCGCGATTCGCAGCCTGGAAGAGTAAATGGCAGGAAACATCCATCCCACCGCTGTTGTCGATCCGGCGGCAAAAATCGACCCGACCGCGGTCATCGGCCCGTTCGCAGTGGTGGGGCCCGATGTGACCGTCGGTGCGGGGACCGAGATCGGCCCGTACTGCATGATCGACGGTGTGACCACCATCGGTCGCGACAACCGCTTTTACCGTTATTGCTCCATCGGCGGGATGCCGCAGGACAAGAAGTACGCGGGCGAGCCCACCCGGCTGACCATCGGCGACCGAAACACGGTCCGCTAATTTGTCACGCTTAACACCGCCCCGACGCAGGATGGCGGCGAAACGACGCTGGGCGACGACAACTGGATCATGGCCTACGTTCACGTGGCCCATGACTGCCACATCGGCAGCCACACCATCCTGGCCAATTCGGTGCAGCTTGGCGGCCACGTCCACGTGGGCGACTGGGCGATCATCGGCGGCCTGACCGGCGTGCACCAGTTCTCGCGCGTGGGCGCGCACACCATGACGGGCGGCAACAGCTCCCTCATGCAGGACACCCCGCCGTTCGTGCTGGCCGCCGGCAATCCGTGCCGCCCGGTGGGCGTCAACGTCGAGGGCCTGAAGCGCCGCGGCTTTTCCGCAGCCTCCATTTCTGCCCTGCGCGAAGCCTACAAGATCATTTACCGCCGCGGCTTGTCCCTGGATGCGGCGCGCGCCGAACTGCGCGAGCGCCAGCAGGCCACCCCGGAAGCCGCGGAACACCTGCAGACGCTGCTGGAATTCCTGGACGTCGCCTCCCGCGGCATCATCCGCCCATGAGCACTCGGATCGGCATGGTGGCCGGCGAGCCTTCGGGCGACTTGCTGGCCGGTCGCATCATTGCCGGTCTGCAAGCGCGCGACAACGGCGTGATTTGCCAGGGCATCGGCGGACCGCAGATGCAGGCCCGCGATTTTGAGGCCTGGCACCCGATGCACGCGCTGACCGTGTTTGGCTACGTGGATGCGCTCAAACGCCTGCCCAGCCTGCTGGCCACGTACCGCGACGTCAAACGCCGCTGGCTGGCCGAGCCGCCCTCTGTATTCGTCGGCATCGACGCGCCCGACTTCAACCTGCGGCTGGAGCACCAGTTGCGGCAGGCGGGTACGCCGACGGTGCACTTCGTCGGCCCCTCGATCTGGGCCTGGCGTTACGAACGCATTCACAAGATCCGCGAGTCGGTATCGCACATGCTGGTGCTGTTTCCGTTCGAGGAAGAGATCTACCGCAAGGAAGGCATTCCGGTCACGTACGTGGGCCATCCGCTGGCCGGCGCCGTGCCCATGCAGCCGGACCGCGCGGCTGCCCGCGAGCGCCTGGGCATCGATCAGAACGCCCGCGTGCTGGCTATCCTGCCCGGCAGCCGGTCTTCCGAGATCCGCCTGCTGGCGCCGCGCTTCCTGCAGGCGGCGCAGCAACTGCTGAAGAAGGATCCGGCCCTGCAGTGCATCGTGCCCATGGTCAACGACCAGCGGCGGGCGGAATTCCTGGAAATTCTGGCGCAGCACCCGGTGCCCGGGCTGCGCTGCGTCACCGCGCACGACCTGCACGGCGAGGGCGGCGACCGCAAGGCGCCTGTGGCCTGGTCCGTCATGGAAGCCGCCACGGCGGTCCTGGTCGCCAGCGGCACCGCCACGCTCGAGACGGCGCTGTTCAAGCGGCCCATGGTCATTTCGTACGTGTTGTCGCCGTGGATGCGGCGCATCATGTCCTGGAAGTCCGGCCAGCAGCGCCCGTACCTGCCGTGGGTTGGCCTGCCCAACGTGCTGCTGCGCGATTTCGTGGTTCCCGAGCTTTTGCAGGACGACGCGACGCCCGATAAACTGGCCGAAGCGACTTGGCAGGCGTTGACCGACGACGCGCTGATCGCTCGGGTGGAGGCGCGGTTTACCGCCATGCACCAAGACCTGTTGCGCGATACGCCGGCGTTGGCCGCGCAGGCGATCCTGGAGGTGGCCGATGGAGCAGCCTGAGCTTTTCGTGGCGCCCGAACAGCCTGCGTTGCTGACGGCGGGCGTTGACGAGGCCGGCCGTGGCCCGCTGGCAGGCGAGGTCTACGCCGCCGCCGTCATCCTGGATCCGTCGCGCTTCATCGACGGCTTGGCCGACTCCAAGGTCCTGTCCGCGGTCCGCCGTGAGGACCTGGCGCTGCAGATCAAGGAACAGGCGCTTGCCTGGTGCATCGCCAGCGCCACAGTCGCGGAAATCGACAGCCTGAACATCCTGCGCGCCACCATGCTCGCCATGCAGCGCGCGGTGCAGGGCCTGGCCATGGTGCCGCAGTTGGCCCTCGTTGACGGCAATCAGGCGCCCAAGCTGCGCTGCACCGTGCAGACCGTCATCAAGGGCGACGCGCTCGTGCCCGCGATCTCTGCCGCTTCCATTCTTGCCAAGACCGCCCGCGATGCGGACCTGCTGCGCCTGCATACGCTGTATCCGCAGTATGCGTTCGATCAGCACAAGGGCTACGGGACCGCGCTGCATCTGCAACGGCTGCGCGAGCACGGGCCGTGCGCCGAACACCGGCGCAGCTTCGCGCCCATCAAGGCCTTCGGCCTGGTTTCATGAAGCACATCAGTTCCCGGGATAACCCGGCGGTCAAGGCGCTGGTCAAACTGGCCGGCACGGCCGGCAAGCGCGGCGCGCCGGTGCTGCTGGACGGGGTGCACCTCTGCCAGGCCTGGTTGCAACACTTCGGCGCGCCCGATAGGGCGATTTTCGACGTGGACCGGCTGTCTCAGCCGGAGATCGCAGCGCTTGCCAAAACCGTGCCCGACAACGTCAGCCTCGCATTGGACGCACGGCTCATGCACGCGGTCGCCGCAGTGGAAAGCGGGCAGGGCGTTGCGTTCCTGGTCACGCCGCCCGTTCCTGCGCTGCCTGAGCAGGTGGATAGCACCTGTGTTCTGTTTGACCGCATCCAGGATCCCGGCAACGTGGGAACGCTGTTGCGCACCTGCGCCGCGGCGGGCATCAAGCGCGTGTTCCTGGCCACGGGGACGGCGGCGGCCTGGTCTCCAAAGGTGCTGCGCAGCGGCCAGGGCGCGCATTTTGCCCTGGACATCCACGAACACGCCGATCTCGAGGCCTTGCTGCCCCGCTTGCGCGTGCCGCTGGTGGCGACCGCCCTGGACGGTTCGCGCGACCTGTTCGCGGACCGGTTGCCTGAACAGTGCGCATGGGTTTTCGGCCACGAAGGCCAGGGCGTGGCGCCCGCGCTGTTGGCGGCTGCCAGCCTGAAGGTGCGCATTCCGCACGACGCCGGGGCCGTGGAGTCGCTGAATGTCGGGGCAGCCGCGGCAATCTGCCTGTTCGAGCAGCGCCGGCAGGCGAGCGTGCGCCACCCCGCCTGAATCCCCGCAGGACCCCCGCTTTTCCGCCGATTGAAGGGTGAGCCATCCTCTTATACTGCCGCGCTCGTGCAACACGGGGACGCGCCGAGGATGGACGCTGCCCGCCTATCTGAAACCCGGGGAGGGGATACGTGAAGAACTGGATCAAACTCGGCTTGGCCGCGCTGGGCGCTGCAACTTTGCTGGCGGGCTGCGCCGGACCGCGCTACGCCGACGTGTCGGCAAAGATATCTGCGCTGGAACCGGGCGAAGGCCGGATCTATTTCTACCAGCCCAAGACAACCAATGGCGGCAAGGTCCGGCCTCCGGCGATCCTGGTGGACAACGCCCGCGTCGGCAAATCCAAAGCGGGCCACTTCTTTTTTGTGGATCGCGCAGCCGGCACGCTCGACGTGATCACGTCAACGGATCGCAAGGAGCGCAAGGACCCGCTGGTGGTGCCGCTCGCCGCAGGGCAGACCCAATACGTGAGGGTCGACATCGACGGCGGCAAGCAGGTGCTGCGCCAGGAACCCTCGGCCGAGGCTGCGCAGCAAGCCTTATCCGAACTTCGGTATTGGGGCGCCACCAATCGCGAACGCGAGCCGCTGCGCTATTGATCATATGACACGTTTTGTAGATTTCTGACGCACCCCTATACTTACGCACTTCGTTCGTAGCCGGGGTAAGCATGGTCTCGTCGGTAGTTCCGAAAGTCGCGGGCCTGGTCCGCGTTGGCAAGTTTGCAGCGTTGGCCGTTGCGGGGATGCTGTCCTTGAGCGCCTGCATGTCCGTTTCCACGCAAAAGGTCAGCCTCGTTCCCGTGGCAGCGTCGGAGCCGGCCAGCGTGATCCAGTTGTCACGCATGGTCAGTGCCCAACTGCCGAATGACAGTATCGTCAACCTGCCTGCGTCATCGCAATGGCAACGCGTGGGCGCCTTGGTGCAAGGCGATGTCTACCGTTCGCTCGGCGGGCTGTTCACGATCCAGACGCGGCGCCAGGGCGAGGCCTACCTCGTGGCGTCCTCCGGAAAGCTTGTTGGCTTCTTCCTGCCCGGCGAAACGGCTTATCTGCCGCTCAACCGTCCCGTCACCTTGCCCGTGGAAATGCGTCAATGAAGATCTGGCTAAAACTGGCGGCGACGGCTGCGACGGTGGTTGCACTGGCCGGCTGTGCCGGCGCGCAGTACCAATCCTTGCAGGGACGCATGCCGCCCGTGGCGCAAGGCAACGGGCGCATCTACTTCTACCAGCCGCAATCGTCAGCAGTGGCGGCGGCGCAGCAGAAGCTGCGCGTGAACCAGGATGTCGTCGGCCGCAACAAGCCGGGCAGCTTCTTTTTCGTGGATCGGCCGGCGGGCAATTACGTCGTGACCAACCTGTACTGGACGGGCGACGGGGTCAGCTTCAAGCTCGATCCTGGCCAGACGCGCTACGTGCGCATCACGGCCGAGTCGCTGGGCAGCACAGGCGTCGTGGGCAAGCTGTCCATGGAACTGGTGGATCCCCCGGAAGTCGCCGAGGCTGAGCTCTTGAAGATGCGCTATTGGGGTGCGGCTTCGTCCGAGCAGATTCCTGGCATGCGCTAGGTCCGAACAGTAAAGAAATAGCAGAGAACTCCTATGACCCGCAGCATCAAGATGATCGCCGCCGCCGCGCTGGGCGCCGCCCTGTTGGCAGGTTGCGGCGGTCCCCGCTACAAGGACGTGGCGGGCACCATCCCGATCATGGTCCCGGACACGGGCCGCATCTATTTTTATCAGCCGCCGGCGCCGATTGGCGTGGTGTCGAATCAGCCGTATCTGCGCGTCAATGGCGTGAAGGTCGGCCGGTCCAAACCCGGCAGTTTCTTCTACGTGAACCGCCCCGCAGGCAAGTATGAGATCGATACGCTGCGCGATGGCGAGTCCCTGTCGTTCGATTTGGCGCCGGGACAGACGCGGTACGTGCGCCTGAGCATCGAAGGCGCCACCGGCAACAGCGCCAGCGTGGGCCGGCAGGACATGCGCCTGGAAGCGTCCGAAACGGTGGCCCAGCAGGAAATGTCGCCGCTGAAATATTGGGGCGCGGGATCACGCGAACGCGTGAAGCTGCGTCCCTGATTTTTTCGCCGCGGCAAGCGGGGCGCGCCTTGGCGCGCCCTTTTTTTATCCGCGATCCAGCCCGACTTCCTGCAGCACGGTGGTCGCGATCTCTTCGATCGACTTCGTCGTGCTGGACAGCCACGAAATGCCTTCGCGGCGCATCATGCGCTCGGCTTCCGCCACTTCGTAGCGGCATTGCTCCAGTTGGGCGTAGCGGCTGTTGGGGCGGCGCTCGTTGCGCACCTCGGCCAGGCGTTCCGGCTGGATCGACAGACCGAACAGCTTGGCGCGGTGCGGTGCGATGGTCGAGGGCAGGGTGCCGCGTTCGAAGTCGTCCGGCGTCAGCGGGAAGTTGGCGGCCTTGATGGCGTACTGCATGGCCAGGTACAGGCTGGTGGGCGTCTTGCCGCAGCGCGAGACCCCGACGAGGATCACGTCGGCTTGATCCAGCTGGTTCACGAACTGGCCGTCGTCATGCGCCAGGCTGAAGTTGATGGCGTCGATCCGGTTCCGATATTTTTCGGAATTGGCCTGCATGTGCGAGCGGCCGATCGAATGACTGGACTTCAACCCCAACGCCTGTTCGATGTGGCTGACAAACGTGCCGAACAGGTCCAGAAAAATGCCGTTCGCCTGTCGAACACGCGACAGGATTTCCGGGTTGACCAACGTGCTGAAAACGATGGGCGGAACACCGGCGTCCTGGGCACTCCGGTCGATCCGCATGGCGACCTCCGCGGCCTTCTCAAGCGTGTCCACGAAGGGCAGGCGGATGGGCTTGAAATTGACCTCCTCGAACTGCGAAAGCACAGACTGGCTGAACGTCTCCGCGGTGATGCCGGTACTGTCGGAAACGATGTAAACCGTGCGTACGATAGGGGTAGATGTCATGTGTAAAAAATTCCAACCAGGCAGATGGCCGGACGTACTCCACCGAGTACAATCAGGCCCCTATAAGTCACCCCAAGGGCGGTCCAAGGCCAGTTTGGTCAGCGTCTGAAAACGTGTCTGCAAAGCCCGGAAAACGCGGTTTTTCCGGGGGCAAAAACAGCACGATTCAGCCATTGACCAAACTCGCTTTCATTCCATTGTAAAAGGTGACTTCAATGTCGTATGTTGTTTTGTTCGAGCAGCTCCGCATGACGGACGTGGACTCGGTAGGAGGCAAGAACGCATCTCTTGGCGAAATGATCAGCCAGCTGTCTGGCGCGGGCGTCCGCGTGCCGGGCGGCTTTGCCACGACCGCTGACGCCTTCCGCGATTTCCTGAAGGCCTCCGGCCTGGACAAGCGGATCGCTGAACGCCTGACCACGCTGAACCCCGAAGACGTGCGCGAACTGGCCACCGCCGGCGCGCAGATTCGCCAATGGATCGTCGACGCGCCGTTCTCGCCCGAGTTCGAAGCGCAGATCCGCGAAGCCTTTGCCAAGCTTGACGCTGACGGCAAGGGCTCGTTTGCCGTGCGCTCCTCCGCCACGGCCGAAGACCTGCCCGACGCCTCGTTCGCCGGCCAGCAGGAAACCTTCCTGAACGTCGTGGGCATCGACGACGTGCTGGACAAGATCCGCCACGTGTTCGCGTCGCTGTACAACGACCGCGCCATTTCCTATCGCGTGCACAAGGGCTACGCCCACGCCGACGTCGCCTTGTCGGCCGGCATCCAGCGCATGGTGCGTTCCGACAAGGGCAGCGCCGGCGTCATGTTCACCATCGACACCGAATCGGGCTTCCAGGACGTGGTGTTCATCACGTCGTCGTACGGCCTTGGCGAAACCGTCGTGCAGGGCGCCGTCAACCCTGACGAGTTCTACGTCTTCAAGCCCACGCTGGAACAGGGCCACTATCCCATCGTCGGCCGCCGCATTGGCTCCAAGCTGATCAAGATGGAGTTCGATCCCGAGCGCCCCGAAGGCCGTGCCGTGCGCACGGTGGACGTGCCGGTGTCCGAGCGCAACCGCTACTCGCTGACCGACGACGAAGTCAACGAACTGGCCCGCTACGCCGTCATCATCGAAAAGCACTACCAGCGTCCGATGGACATCGAGTGGGGCCGCGACGGCGTGGACGGCAAGATCTACATCCTGCAGGCGCGTCCGGAAACCGTGAAGTCGCAGCAGGGCGCCAATGACGTACAGCAGCGCTACCGCCTGAAGGCGACCGGCCAGGTCCTGATCACCGGCCGTGCAATCGGCCAGAAGATCGGTTCGGGCCCCGTGCGCGTGGTGGGCGACATCTCCGACATGGACAAGGTCCAGCCGGGCGACGTCCTGGTTACCGACATGACGGATCCCAACTGGGAGCCCGTGATGAAGCGCGCTTCGGCCATCGTGACGAACCGCGGCGGCCGTACGTGCCACGCCGCCATCATCGCGCGTGAACTGGGCATACCGGCCGTGGTGGGCTGCGGCAACGCGACCGACCTCCTGAAGGAAGGCCAGGCCGTGACC
>CBHWAL010000134.1:0-9621 GCA_966111495.1 uncultured Achromobacter sp.
TGATGTTGTTCCAGCGCTTGATGTTTTCGATGTCGACGTTGTTGGCGCGGGCGATCTTGTAGAGCGTGTCGCCCGGCTTGACCACATAGCTGCCGGACGTGGCCGTCGGCGCGGGTTGCCCGCCGGTCATGTCGACCACCGGGGCACGAGTACCTTTGGATGCGCAGCCGGCCAGGATGGCGAGGCTGAGAACCCCCACTGCGAAGAGCGGGCGGCGAAGGCGCGTCATGGACGCGCCCAAATTCATATCGGTCAGTTGCAACTGCCCGTTGAGCATACGTTTCTCCTGTCGCTCAAGATTGTATTCCGGACCGTAGCGGCACAAAGCGCACGGCCTCTAGTTCGGTTCTTTTCCAGCTTGCCGCGCCCGTGCGTTCGATCAGAACCAGGCGCTGGTTCGAGCCCCCTTCGGGAGCGATGAGACGGCCTCCCGGAGCAAGCTGCGTCAGCAGCGCTTGCGGGATGGCCAGACCTGCGGCAGCCACAACGATAGCATCGAACGGCGCGACGCCGGGCAGCCCCACGGTGCCGTCTCCATAGATGAGCCGGATCCTTGTGGTGAGCCGCAAGGCGCGTAAATGCTCGCGCGCCAGCTCGTACAACCCGCGTATGCGTTCGATGGTGTGGACGTCGCGCACGAACTGCGCGAGCACCGCGGCCTGGTATCCGCAACCGGCGCCGACCTCGAGCACACGGGTGGGTGCGCGGTCTTCGCAAGCAGCCGCGATCATACGCGCGACAACCCATGGCTGGGAAATGGTTTGCGAATGGCCGATGGGCAACGCGGCGTCTTCGTACGCGCGGCTGGCAAGGGCCTCGTCCACAAACAGGTGGCGCGGCACGGCGGCCATGGCATTCAAGACGCGTTCGTCGGTGATGCCTTGCGTGCGCAGACGCTGCACCATGGCCTGGCGCAGCCGTTCGGAGTTCAGACCCAGGTTGCCGCCCGCTTGCGGCACCGGGGCCTGCGCCTGCCGCTGCAAGGTGGCGGCCGAGATGCGAGTGTTGCTGTTGGCCGGCGTATAACCTGGGCTCAGGCGGCCGGCGTCGTGGCGGGCCGGGCTGCTGCGGCCGGCGCCGGGCGTGATGTCCGGCTGGCTTATCCGTTTGCGCATAGCGGCTCTGCCCAGGTGCGGATCTCGTCAAGCTGGCTGTGCTGGGTCAGGTCCAGGCGCAACGGCGTGACGGACACGATGCCCTGCTCGACGGCGTGGAAGTCCGTGCCGGGCGTGGCGTCGGCGGCCAAGCCAACCGGTCCGATCCAGTAGACCGTGTCGCCATAGGGCGTGGTGGTGCGCACGACGGGTTGCGACGGATGCCGCTTGCCCAGCCGCGTGACCGCAAACCCGTGCATGTCTTCGAAACGGCGGCTCGGGATGTTGACGTTGAGCAGCACCGGCGCCGCGAGCGGCTGGGCCAGATGGCGCTCGACCACCTGGCGGGCGGCGCGCGCGGCCGAGTCGATGTGCTCCCAGCCTTTTTCCGCCAGCGAGAACGCGATGGCGGGGATGCCGAACAGATACCCTTCGCTGGCGGCGGCGACGGTGCCTGAATAGAGGGTGTCGTCGCCCATGTTGGCGCCGTTGTTGATGCCCGACACGACCAGGTCGGGACGCGTATCCATGAGGCCGGTCAGCGCGACGTGCACGCAATCGGACGGCGTGCCGTTGACGGCGATGAAGCCGTTGGAGGCGGTGCGCACCGACAGCGGCCGGTTCAGCGTGAGCGAGTTGGAGGCGCCGCTATGGTTGGTCTCGGGCGCGACGACGGTCAAATCGCCCAGCCCCTCCAGCGCCGCTACCAGCGCCTCAAGGCCGGGGGCCGAGTAGCCATCATCGTTCGAAACCAGAATTCGCATTGTGCATCCGAAAGAAAATAAAACGCGGGTGACGTTGCGGATTGTACCCGGGGTAGAATCCGCAGCCATTACTACAACAACGGATTCCCTTCCCATGGCGATAACCGAACCCTCCCTGGCGTTTTCCGTCGCGCTTGTCGTGCTGGCCTACCTGATCGGCTCCGTGCCGTTCGCCGTGGTGGTCAGCAAGCTGATGGGCCTGAAGGACCCCCGCAGCTACGGGTCCAAGAACCCGGGCGCGACCAATGTGCTGCGTACCGGCAACAAGACCGCCGCCGCGCTGACGCTATTGGGGGACGCCGCCAAGGGATGGTTCGCGATCTGGCTGGCCGAGAAGCTGGCGCCCGGCATCGGCCCTGTCGCCCTCGCCTGCGTGGCGCTGGCCGCCTTCATCGGCCACCTGTACCCCGTGTTTCTGGGATTCAAGGGCGGCAAGGGCGTGGCGACCGCGCTGGGCGTGCTGGTGGCGATCCAGCCCTGGCTGGCCGTCGCCACCGCGGCAACCTGGCTGATCATCGCCATTTTCTTCCGCTATTCGTCGCTGGCGTCGCTGGTGGCCGCGTTCTTCGCCCCGGTGTACTACGTGTTCGGATCCGGGCTGGCGTGGCAGGCGCAGCCCGCACTGGGCGTGGCGCTGGCCATCATCGGCATCCTGCTTTTCTACCGCCACCGCGCCAATATCGCCCGGTTGATCCAGGGCACCGAAAGCCGTATCGGCGGCAGCAAGAAGAAGTAATCCCCACGCGATGGGGGGATTAGATGGGTGGAACAAACGGGCGGCCTGGCCGCCCGTTTTCATTTCAGGCGATATCGGCCAGATCCCAACGCGGCTTGACCGTGAAGCTGTGGGCGCTGGCGTCCAACGTGGCCAATCCGGCCTTCACCCGCTCGGCCGCCGCGAACGCGATCATGGCGCCGTTGTCGGTACACAGTTCCAGCGGCGGGAAATACGCCCGCGCCTTAAGCGGTTTGAGCGCGGCATCGAGCTTGGCGCGCAGGAGCTGATTGGCCCCCACCCCGCCGGCGACGACCAGCCGGCGCAGCCCTGTCTGCTTCAGCGCGCGGATGGACTTGGCTGCCAGCACCTCGACGATGGCCGCCTGCGTGGCCGCGGCCAGGTCCGCGCGGGTCTGTTCGTCAAGGACGCCATTCTGCTCGGCGGCCTTGACGCGGGTCAGCACGGCCGTTTTCAGGCCACTGAAGCTGAAGTCCAGGTCGCCGCTGTGCAGCATGGGGCGCGGCAGGTCGAAGCGCGAAGCGTCGCCGCTGCCGGCCAGCCGGGACAGCGCCGGTCCGCCCGGATAGCCCAGGCCCATGAGCTTGGCGGATTTATCAAAAGCCTCGCCCGCGGCGTCGTCCAGCGTTTCGCCCAGCAGTTCGTAGCGGCCCACGCCGTCCACGCGCATGAGCTGCGTGTGGCCGCCGGATACCAACAAGGCAATGAACGGAAACTCGGGCCGCGGATCTGCCAGCATCGGCGACAGCAGATGGCCTTCAAGGTGATGAATGCCGATGGCCGGCAGGCCGCGCGACCAGGCGAACGACTGCGCGACGCTGGCGCCGACCAGCAAAGCGCCGGCCAGACCCGGCCCCGCCGTATAGGCCACGGCGCCGATGTCGGACATCTGCAGGCCCGCGTCTTGCAGCACCTGACGGGTCAGGGGCACCACGCGGCGGATGTGGTCGCGCGAGGCAAGTTCCGGCACCACGCCCCCGTATTCCTGGTGCATGGCGATCTGGGTGTGCAGCGCGTGCGCGAGCAGGCCGCGTTCCGTACAGACGGCTGCGACGCCGGTTTCGTCGCAGGAGCTTTCAAAGCCGAGAATGATCATGGCGGCAGAGTTTACAACTGATGCGAAAATACGCGGGTTCTCGAATTGGACGGGGCTTTCCGCCCCGCCCGCCACAACCTGATAATCCTGCAAAAACCCTGGGGACTCGAATGCTGGAGAAGCTATTCAAGCTGCGTGAGCACGGCACGACCGCAAGAACGGAAGTCGTGGCCGGCCTGACGACATTCCTGACGATGTCGTACATCATCTTCGTCAATCCTGACATCCTGTCCTCGACGGGCATGGACCGCGACGCGGTCTTTGTTGCCACCTGCCTGGCCGCCGCGCTGGGTTCGCTGGTGATGGCGTTCATCGCCAACTGGCCGATCGGCATGGCGCCCGGCATGGGCCTGAACGCCTTCTTTGCCTTCACCGTGGTCAAGACCATGGGCTATACCTGGGAACAGGCGCTGGGCGCGGTATTCATCTCGGGCATCATCTTCCTCTTCCTGACGATATCCGGCATCCGGGTCTGGCTGGTCAAGGGCATCCCGCATTCGCTGCGTAGCGCCATCGCGGCCGGCATCGGGTTGTTTCTGGCCATTATCGCGCTGTCCAGCGCCGGCATCGTGGTCGCCCATCCGGCCACCAAGGTCACGCTGGGCAACCTCACCACGCACGGTCCGCTCTTTGCCATCCTCGGCTTTTTCGTGATCGCGTCGCTGGACGCGCTGCGCGTGCGCGGCGCCATCCTGATCGGCATCATCGTCGTCACGGTGTTGTCGATGGTGATGGGCTACAACGAGTTCAAGGGCATCTTTTCGGCGCCGCCCAGCCTGTCGCCCACGCTCTTCAAGCTGGACATCATGGGCGCGCTGCATTCCGGCTTCGTCCACGTGATTCTGGTGTTCGTGCTGGTCGAGGTGTTCGATGCCACCGGCACGCTGGTGGGCGTGGCCAAGCGCGCCGGCCTGGTGCCCGAAGACCGCCCCAATCGCCTGGGCCGCGCGCTGTTTGCGGACAGCACCGCCATCGTCGCGGGCTCGATGCTGGGCACCAGCAGCACCACCGCCTACGTCGAGAGCGCCTCCGGCGTGCAGGCGGGCGGGCGTACCGGCATGACGGCACTGATCGTGGGATTGCTGTTCCTGGCCGCGCTGTTCATCTCGCCGCTGGCCGGCGCCGTGCCGGCCTACGCCACCGCACCCGCCCTGCTCTACGTCGCCGGACTGATGATGCGCGAGCTCATCGACATCGACTGGAATGACGTCTGCGAAGCCACGCCGGCCGCGCTGACCGCGCTGGTCATGCCGTTCACGTACTCGATCGCCAACGGCATTGCCTTCGGCTTCATCAGCTATGTGGTGCTCAAGACCGCCACGGGCAAGATGCGCGACGTGCACCCGGCGACGTGGCTCGTGGCCGTGCTGTTCGTGATCCGCTACGCGTTCTTTCCGGAATAAGCGGAGCTGGTTGGCAAGGTGTCAGACACCCTGGCTGCGCCTTGCCAACTTGGCGGCCACGTCTGGAAGGGTGTCAGACACCTCAACGCGCAGTCCACACCGCCAGCTCGTAGCCGTCCAGGTCCGTGAAGTGGAAGCGGCTGCCGCCGGGAAAGGTGAACTCATCGCGGCTGATGCGACCGCCCGCGGCCGTGATGCGTTGCCGGATGCCGGCCAGGTCGTCGCCGTACAGGATCACCAGCGGGCCGCCCGGACGCACCGCTTCGCCCGTCGTGAAGCCGCCCGTCAGGCGGCCGTCGGTGAATTCGGTGTAGGTAGGCCCGTAGTCCGTGAACGTCCACCCGAAGACTTCGCCGTAGAAGCGTTTGCTGCGCGCGATGTCCGCGACGTTGAATTCGATGTTGTCGATGCGGTTGTTCTTGCCGCTGGCGCCCATGCGCGTCTCCTGTGTGGCGGATGGCAAAAGCGCGGCGATGCGATGCCGCGCGTCCTGCCGCTATTGTAGGGATCGGAAAAATCAATCAACCCGGCCAAGGGCATGGTTGCTGGTTGGCGCGGTTGAATTCGCCGATACACTCCCCATGTAGATCAGCATATGGAGTCCATTTTGCGCCCTTCCCGTTTCATTCCCGCGCTGCCCGCCTGTTTCTTCACTGCGGAGGCGCACGCATGAGCGCCCTGGCGAACATCCCCTTTTCCGTGCTGGACCTGGCCCCGATTGTGCAGGGGCGCGATGCCGCGGACGCGTTCCGCAATACGGTCGCGCTGGCGCAGCACGTGGAGCAGCTGGGCTACAACCGCTTCTGGCTGGCCGAGCACCACAACATCAATGGCATCGCCAGCAGCGCCACGGCCGTGCTGATCGGCCATGTGGCCGGCCACACCCGCACGCTGCGCGTCGGCTCGGGTGGCGTCATGCTGCCCAACCACGCGCCATTGATCATTGCCGAACAGTTCGGCACGCTCGAGACCCTGTACCCCGGCCGTATCGACCTGGGCCTGGGCCGCGCACCCGGCAGCGACGGCGCCACGCAACAGGCGCTGCGCCGCAGTCCGCGCAGCGGTCTCGAATTTCCGGCCCTGGTCGAGGAGCTGCGCGGCTTTCTTGCACCCTCGCGCCCCGGCCAGCCCGTGCGCGCCATCCCGGGCGAAGGCCTGGACGTGCCGATCTGGCTGCTGGGCTCCAGCGACTTCAGCGCGCGCATGGCGGCTGAACTTGGCCTGCCCTTCTCGTTTGCCGGGCATTTCTCGCCGGAAGGCATGGCCGCGATGCGGTTGTACCGTCACTTGTTCAAGCCGTCCAAGACGCTGGCCCGCCCCTACTCGATGATCGGCGTGCCGGTCATCGCCGCGGATACCGACGAGGCCGCGCGCTTTTTGTCGACCACGCAGCAACTGAAGTTCCTGTCGCTCGTGCGCGGCCATCGCCTGCAATTGCAGCCGCCGGTCGACAGCATGGACGGCGTATGGAACGAATGGGAGCGCGAGGCGGTCAATCAACGATTGGGCGCTTCGATCGTGGGAGGCCCGGACACCGTCAAGCGCGAGCTCGAGGCCCTGGTCGCGGAAACGCAAGCCGACGAAGTCATGATCGTGTCCGACTTCTACGATATCGCAGACCGCCTGCGTTCTTTTGAGATCGTCGCCTCGCTGAAAAACGGGTCGGGCGTCTCCACGAAATCGGCGGCCTGAGGGCTGCAATCTGCGCCGTTGACGGCGCCAACCATTGCGACGCGGCCTGGACCGGCTCTACTATTGGCTTTTAGGGCCTGGCACTACGCGTCGCCGAATCAGCGCCGGGGCAGGCCCCCGGCGTCTCCGCCACCGCTTTTCGCCGCCCACGCGGCAAGGATTTCTTATGAGTATTGTTGAACTCACCAAAGACAGCTTCCAGGAAGCCACCACGCCGGATGGCACCCTCATCGTCGACTTCTGGGCGCCCTGGTGTGGCCCTTGCCGCGGTTTCGCGCCCGTATTCGAGCAGGCCGCCACCGAGCATCCTGACGTCACGTTCGCCAAGGTGAATACCGATGTCGAGCAGGAACTGGCCGGTGCGCTGGGCATCCGCTCGATTCCGACGCTGATGGTCTTCCGCGAAAAGGTCCTGCTGTTCTCGCAACCGGGCGCCTTGTCCGGCGGTCAGCTCAATGAACTGCTCGCCAAGATCAAGGAAGTGGACATGGAAAAGGTCCACCAGGAAATCGCCGCGGCGCAAGACAGCCAGGACGCGTAAAACAGCAAGGGGCCCGGATTGGGCCCCTTCCTTTTGCACCGGGACAATTGCTTCCCGCCGCAGCGGCTCATGTCTGTTGGCGCGGGCGCGGTCCGGCTACGAGACGACTTCCCAAGCTGATCGGCCGCGCGTGATGTTTGCTGCGGTGACCTCCAGTTCAGGCAGGCCCGCGCGCGGCACCGTGAAAGTCAACGTGACACCGTCAGCGTTGTAGTCTTCCTGCTGTATGGCCGCGCCTGCCTGCGCGAGCCGCGATTTCAGCAGCGCCATCTCGCCGAAGCCGCAGGCGCAGCGAACGGTCGCGAGGTCGACAATTTCAGTTCGCTCGCCCAACCGCAGACAATTGGCCGCGCAACCGCCGTAAGCGCGCACCAGGCCGCCCGCGCCGAGCTTGATCCCCCCGTACCACCGCACCACCAACACCGCGACGCGATCCATGTCCTGGCCCTCGATGGCCTGCAGGATCGGCCGGCCCGCGGTGCCGCCGGGCTCGCCATCATCATTGAATCGGTACTCCTGCCCAATGCGGTAGGCCCAGCAGTTGTGCGTGGCCTCGGGATCGCTGTGCTCGGCAAAGAAGCGCATGGCGTCGTCGATCGTGGCAACCGGCGCGGCATACGCGGCGAAGCGGCTTTTCTTGATGTCTTCCTGGAAGGTGCAGGGAGCGGTCAACGTGTGCGTCATGCCCGGCATTGTAAGTGCGCGGATCGGCAGAAGGACGCAGGCAGCGCGGCCCGATACGGCGCGGCGTCAGCCGTGGCAGTCTGGTACTTCCTGATCCAGGTAGACGTCGAAGGCGACGTCGCGCGCCCATTTCGTGGTCATGGCCGTCCAGGCGCCGGCGCGATCCCAGGCGTGCATTTCCTGGCCGAGCCAGGCGCGCGAGGCCTCATCTTGCGCGGGCAGCAGCCATACCCGTTCCTGGCGCGCGCCATCGGCGGTCAGCGTCGAGGAGAACTTTTTCCATTCCGGAAAGCGCATCAACGGCTCCCAGACGGCGTCGTCGACAAGCCCGATGTCGCACTCCCCTTCGCGCACGGCGACCAGCGCGTCCGACGGCACACGGTAGGTCTTGACGGCCGCGCCCCAGCTTTGCGCCAGGGCCCGCGCCTGCGCGGCGGCCTCTGCCATGCACACGCTGCGGCCCTGCACGTCGGCGGGTTTGCGCATCCGCGTGTCGGTGCGGATCACGGCCTTGGGCCGTGCGGCATAGCCTGTGGCTTGCACCGCGACGGTCTGCGGCAGCCCATCGGCACCGTCGGCCAGCACCAGATCCACCTCGCCTGCCTTGAACGCCCGCGCGGCGTCAGCGGCCGACAACTGGACCAGACGCACGGGCAGCTTCAGGCTGGCGCCCAGCTTTTCGGTGATGGCGGCATCCAGGCCTTCAGGGGTGCGGATCTTCGCACCGGCGACGGGCGGCGGCGCGAGGTACGGCACGCCCACGACCAGTTCGCCGCGCGCCCGCGCCGCCGGAAAGGTCTCCGGCTGCGCCAGCGCAAGACCCGCGAGCAGCAAGCCCGCGGCAAGGACGAATGGACGCATGCGGGACATCATGATGAAGACGTCAGACGTATTGGTAGCGCAGCAAACGATGCTTGAGGTTTTCAAGCACGAACTGGTCGATCAACGCAGCCAGCACGGCGATCACGAGGATGTTGGTCATGACGCCGGTCATGTCCGCGATTTCGCCCGAGTACGCCAGCGACCGGCCCAGCCCCTTGCCGAAGCCGATCAGCATTTCGGCCGAGATCAGCGCCCGCCAGGCGTTGCCGAACGCCAACTGCGCGCCGGTGATGAGCTCGGGCATGACTGCCGGCAGGTACACCCGCTTGATCAGCCCCCACCGCGTGGCGCCCATGACGCGCGCGGCCGACACGTGCACGCGCTGCACGGATTCGGTGGCGTTCATCACGCTGAGCGCGGCCGGAAAGAAAGCCGACAGCGCCACGACCACGATGATGGGCGTGTTGCCAAAGCCCATCACGATGAGAAACAGCGGCACCCACGCGATGGACGGAATGGATTGCAGGATGACGATGGCGCTGCGCAGGACTTCGCGAAAGAAGAACAGCACGGCGGCCACGAGGCCGAAGCCCACGCCCGCGGCCAGCGCCAGCCCATAGCCCGCGCCCAGCCGTCCCAGCGTGCCCATGAGGCTCTGGTGGAACGACTGCTTGCCCAGATCTTCGAACAGCCGCTCGACGACGGCGGGCACGCCCGGCATCAGGAAGTCGGGCAGCGCGAACGCCGCCATCTGCCAAAGCGCCAGAATTACCAGGACGCCCAAAACGC
>CBHWAL010000135.1:0-9569 GCA_966111495.1 uncultured Achromobacter sp.
ACAGGCGCGACTTGATTTCGTCGACGGCGCCCACGCCCGAGATCTTGCGGTACTTCGGGGCGGCGGCGGCGTCTTGCTGCGCCCAGGCGGAGTAGTAGTCGACCAGCGGGCGCGTCTGCTCGCGGTACACCGACAGGCGATGGCGCACGGTTTCCTCGCGGTCGTCGTCACGCTGGACCAGCTCTTCGCCGGTGACGTCGTCCTTGCCTTCGGTCTTGGGCGGGTTGAAGCGCACGTGGTAGCTGCGGCCGCTGGGCTGGTGCACGCGGCGTCCGCTCATGCGTTCGATGATGTCTTCTTCGGGGACGGCGATTTCCACGACGTAGTCCAGCTTGACGCCAGCGCTTTTGAGCGCGTCGGCCTGCGGAATGGTGCGGGGAAAACCGTCGAACAGGTAACCGTTGGCGCAGTCGGGCTGCGTCAGGCGGTCTTGCACCAGGCCGATGATGATCTCGTCGGAAACCAGACCGCCGGCGTCCATGACCTTCTTGGCTTCAATACCCAGCGGGGTGCCCGCTTTCACAGCGGCGCGCAACATGTCGCCGGTGGAGATCTGGGGAATGCCGAAGTGCTGCGTTAGAAACGCGGCCTGGGTGCCTTTGCCGGCGCCGGGGGGTCCGAGCAAGATGAGACGCATGAGTGCTCCTGAAGGGGTTTATTTTTTGTGATCCGGGGGATTATGCCGCAACGCAGCAGCCAATGCGGGGCTGCGCCATGGGAAATAACCCTTATATCTATTTGCTGTAGATCAAGCGGACGCGCTCGAGATCGGCCGGGGTATCTACCCCACCCGCAGGAGGCGTCGACGCCCGATGAACGACGATGACGTGGCCGTGTTCCATGGCCCGCAGTTGCTCCAGGGATTCGAAGCGTTCCAGCGCGCCTTGCGGCAGGGTCGGAAAGCGGCGCAGGAACGACGCGCGGTAGGCGTACAGACCGATGTGATGCCAGGCGGGCAGCCCCTGCGCCAGCACACGTTCGCCGCTGGCCAGCGCGTCCCGGGCCCAGGGGATGGGGGCGCGCGAAAAATACAGGGCGCGATCGTCGGCGGCGCACACCAGCTTGACGACGTTGGGATTGAACAGGGCCTCTGCATCCGCCAGGGGGCATGCGCAGGTGGCGATGTCGGCCTGCGGATAGGCCTGCAGCTTGGCTGCCACCGCGTCAATGAGTTCGGGTTCGATCAGGGGCTCGTCGCCCTGCACGTTCACCACGATCGTGTCATCGGGCAGGCCAAGCTGCTCGACCGCTTCGGCCAGCCGGTCGGTGCCGGTGGGATGGTCGCCGCGGGTCATCAGGGCGCGCAAGCCGTGCGCCTGCGCAGCCTGCTGCACGCGCAGGTCATCGGTGGCGATGAAGATCTGCGAGGCGCGCGACAGCGCGGCGCGGTCGGCGGTGCGCACGACCATGGGCTTGCCGGCGATGTCGGCAAGCGGCTTGTCGGGCAACCGGGTCGAAGCGGTGCGCGCCGGGATGATGGCGATGAAGCTCACGATGCGGCGTTCAGCGAGGGGCGGCGGCGTCGTCCAGCGCGCGGGCTTCGGATTCCAGCATGACCGGAATGCCGTCGCGCAGCGGGAAGACCAGCCGGTCCGCGCGGCAGACCAGTTCGGCCTGCTGCCGGTCGTGTTCGAGGCGGCCCTTGCACAAGGGGCAAACGAGGATGTCGAGAAGGCGGGATTCCATGACCGGGATTCTAAAACAGTTTTGCCGCCTGACAGTGCGCGGCGCGTCGGGGTTGCGGCAAGCCGCCACGGAGGTCGCCACCTACGCGGTTGGGTTGCGGCCCCGGTTTTTGCCGCCGCCGTTCTGGCGACTGACCGGGTGCCCTTCGCGAGCGCGCAGCGCGTCGGCCAGCCAGTCAAAGAGCCCCGGGTCGGAGAACGCGGCTTGCACCGGCACTTCCCAAAGCCGGGGATCGTTCAAGGCGCCGCATTTGATGGCGTCCTTGGCGGTCACCAGGATGATGTCGGCGTCCAGCGCCTGGAACGGCGAGGTGGCGTAGTCGTGGTGATCCGGCAGGGGAAGCGTCGCGGACAACGTGATGCCGGCTGCCCGCAGGGTGGCGAAAAAGCGCTCCGGATTGCCGATGCCGGCCGCGGCCGCGATGCGAGGCTGCCCGGCAAAGGCGGACAGCGGCTGCGTGGCGTGTCCTCCGATATGGTGCGCCATGCCGGGTTAGAGCCACATCTGGACTTGGCGGGGACGGCTGCTTGCGGTGTCTGACACCCTGGGGAGACGGCCGTCATGCTGAGACGATGCATCAAGGGTGTCAGACACCGCAAGCGAAGCGCCCGGCGTGCCGATATTGGTGACCACAGCGTCCACGTCGGCCAGCCGGCTGGCGGGTTCGCGCAGCGGGCCGGCGGGCAGCAGGCGCCGGTTGCCCACGCCGCGCTGGTCCTGCACCACGATCTCGATGTCACGCGCCAGGGCCAAGTGTTGCAGGCCGTCGTCCGAGACGATGACGTCCACCCGCGGATGGGCCTGCAGCAGGACTTGGGCGGCGAGGGCGCGCTTGGGGTGGATGCACACGGGCGCGCCGGTGGCGCGGGCGATCAGCGCCGGTTCGTCGCCAAAGCGGGCCGCTTCCAGGTCGCCCAGCCCCACGCGCGGATGCGGGCCCACCTTCACGCCGTAGCCCCGGCTGACCACACCCGGCGTGTAGCCCCGGGCCCGCAGGTTTTCGACGGTAGCGATCACCATGGGCGTCTTGCCCGTGCCGCCCACGTAGATGTTGCCGATCACGACCACGGGCACGGGCGCCCGATAGGACACCTTGGCGCCGCTGGCGTAGCGTTCGCGTTTGCGTTCGACCGCCCAGGCGGTCAGCGCGGACAACGGACGCAAGGCGGTGGACAGCCAGCCGCCGCGCTGCCATTGGCGGGCCAGCAGTGATGCGCGTCGGGTTTTCAACGGTTGGTCTGGGCGGCGAAATTGACGCGGCCGATGCCGGCTAGGCGCGCGGCTTCCATGATGTTGATCACGGACTGGTGGGTGGCCTGGGCGTCAGCATTGATGATGATGAGCGGCTCGGTCTTGCCGGCCGCGGCCTGGCGCAGCGCGTCGGCGATTTCGGGCGGGGTCGAGACGTCGATCAGCGTGCCGTTCAGGGCGTAGCGGCCATCCTGGCTGACCGCGACTTCCAGCGCGGGCGGCGTGTCCTGTTCGGACGACGCCTGCGGCAGCGTCACCTTCAACTGCGTGAAGCGGGTGAACGACGTGGTGGCCGCCAGGAAGATGAGGATGACCAGCAGGACGTCGATGAGCGGGATCAGGTTGATGTCCAGCTCATCGCGGTCGCCCCGGGAACCGCGGAAATTCATGGGCGGGCCTCGCGGGAGGCGCGCGCCGGCGCGAGCGCACGGATCAGGCGCGAAGCGGCCTGTTCCATGGCGTTGAGGTAGCCGTCCACGCGGCCGCGCAGGTAGCGGTGCGCGATCATGGCGGGAATGGCGATGAGAATGCCGAAGCCGGTGTTGTACAGCGCGATCGAGATGCCGCGCGCCAATTGGGCGGGATCGCCGCCTCCGGGGGTGTAGGAGCCGAAGATTTCGATCATGCCGACGACGGTGCCGAACAGGCCCATCAGCGGGGCAACAACGGCGATGGTGCCGATGGCGGAGATATATCGGCCGAGGTCATGCGCAACGGCGCGGCCGGTGTCTTCGACCACGTTGCGCAGCTCTTCGCGCGGCAGGTGGCGGTGACGCATCACTTCGGCCAGCACGCGGCCCAGCGGCGAATTGCGTTCCAGCCGGTGGATCGAGTCCGGTGTGTCCTGATGATTACGCAGCATTTCGGCGACCTGGTCGTTCAGGCCGCGCGGCATCACCAGGTTTCGGCGCAGGGACAGGAAGCGCTCGAAGATCAGCGCCAAGCCCAGCACGGATGTCGCCAGCAGGGGCCAGATGGGCCAGCCGGCCTCGCGCAGAATGGAAAGCAAAGCGGTCAACTCCTGAGGAGCCGAAGGCGCCGCAAGCGGCGCGCAGTGGCATCTGAACAAGCCGAAACTGTAACGGTGCGGCGCGTATGTGGCAAGGCGGGGGATCCCGGAATTATCCACAGAATCTGTGGATAATTCTGTGTAGAACTCAGCCGGAAGGCTTATGGGCACGGGGCTTGCGCTTGATTGCTTCAATTGCGCGCACTGCCGCGTCCTGTAAAAAACCATGAAAATCAATGGCTTACACCGAATTTGCTTGCGTTCTGGGCAGTTCGTGCAAATTTCTGCGGACGCGGTATCATTGCGCCCCGCTCCGCCTGCCCTGTGGACAGGTTCGCATCGGAAAGCCCCATGACAATTGAGCTCCCAGTCACAAACAACGCATTTGCGCGGGAAATCCTTACAGTTGCCCAGCTAAACCAAGCAGTGGGGCAGTTGTTGGAGCGCAGCATCCCGGCGCTGTGGGTTCGCGGCGAGATTTCCAACTTCACGCAAGCGGCGTCCGGGCATTGGTACTTCACGCTCAAGGACAGCCGGGCCTCCGTGCGGGCCGTCATGTTCCGCAGCCGCGCCAGCGCCGTGGGCTTTGTGCCGCGGGCGGGCGATCAGGTCGAGATCCGGGCCCGCGTTTCCCTGTACGAACCGCGGGGCGACTATCAGCTCCAGGCTGACGCCATGCGGCGGGCAGGATTAGGGAATCTGTACGAGGCCTTTCTGCGGCTTAAAGAGCAACTGGCCTCCGAAGGCCTGTTCGATCCGGCCCGCAAACGCGAGCCCGTCCCGCTGCCCCGCGCAATCGGCGTGATCACCTCGCTGCATGCGGCGGCGCTGCGCGATGTGCTGTCGGCGTTGGCCCGGCGCGCGCCGCAAGTGCCGGTCATCATTTATCCGGCCCCGGTTCAGGGGGCGGACGCCGCCAACAAGCTGGCCGCGCAGTTGCGTCTGGCCAATGAGCGGGCCGAGGTGGATACGCTGCTTCTGGTGCGGGGCGGCGGCAGCATCGAAGATTTGTGGAGCTTCAACGACGAAGACCTGGCGCGCCAGGTGGCGGTCAGCGAAATTCCCGTGATCAGCGGCGTCGGCCACGAAACCGACTTCACCATCGTGGACTTTGTGTCGGACCTGCGGGCACCCACGCCCACCGCCGCCGCCGAATTGGCGTGCGCGCCGCGCGCCGAACTGCTTGGCCGCGTCATGCAGTCCCTGCAAACGATGGTGCGCGGCCAGCAGCGCCGGCTGGAGCGCGCGGCGCAGCGCCTTGACCGCGCCACCGCGCAGCTCGTGTCCCCCGCGCAACGTCTGCAACACCAGCGCGAACGCCTGAACAGCCTGCAATATCGCCTGGCCTCGGCCTGGTCGGCCCCGCAAGGCCGGCGCGCTGCGCGCGTCAATCTGCTGGCACAGCGCCTCAGCCATCGTGTGCCGGATACCGGCCGGGCAGCCGAACGTCTGGCGGGCGCCGCGCGCCAACTGGGACAGGCCCATGCCCGCCTGCTGGCGCAGCGGCGCAATCGGCTTGCAGCAGCCACGGCGCAGCTACGCGCCCTGGATCCAGGAAACACGCTGGCGCGCGGCTACGCGATCGCCCGCGACGCGGAGGGCCGCATTGTTCGTGACGCGGCCACGCTATCGGCGGGCCAGCCGCTGGACCTGAGTTTCGCGCAGGGCGGGGCGCAGGTGCAGGTGCAGTCCACGCGTTCAACGCGCGACCCAAGCTAGATTTTTCCGCGAGCCCCGACTGGGGGAACGCGCGCGGCACCGTCGCGCGCAAATCCTTTCCATCCAAACCATGGCGGCAGGATGTTCCACGACAGAAATCTGAAATGGGCGGCCACCGGTCTGGCCGCGGCGATATGGGCAGTTGGGGCCGGCACCATGGTCCGCGCGGAAACCGCAGCTGTTTCCCCGGCAGCGGCAGCAGCGGCAGCGTCCGCAGCTATCACCCCCTCAGCGATGCCCCCTGCACCCGCAGCCGCCGATTGCAACTGCGCGTCGCCGTACCGCGAATACAAGAACGCCGACACCCCGCAGACTGAGGCCCTGTTCGCAGCAGTCAGCCGCAATGACGAGGCGGCATTCCTGGCCGCGCTGGCGCAGGTCGCGCGGCCCGGCGATTACGCCCTGGACGGCACCCCCCTGCTGCACGCTGTACTGATGCCGCCACGCAGCCTGCGATCACAGTACGTGTATTGGGACATGACGCCGGAAGACGCGGCGCGGCTGCGCCAGGCCCACGAGGACAGCCTGCCGGTCCGCGCGCGCATGCTGGACGCGCTGCTGGCCACCAAGCCGGGGCTGGACGACATCACGTACGGCTCGCGCCGGCCGCCGCTCCACCTGGCCCTGCTGTACGGCACGCCCGAAACGATGGAGACGTTGCTGGCTGCCGGCGCCAATCCCGATCAGCGCGGCGACGCCAACGACACGCCGCTGGAATTCCTGCTGAACCGCGATTTCGAATTCGCGGTGCGCATGACGTACCTGCCGCGCCTCGTCGATCGCAAGAACCTGACGCGCATGGTGGTGGCCTTGTTCACCGCCGGCGCCAGCCGTCCGTATGCGGCGCTCGATGCGGCCGACAAGAC
This sequence comes from uncultured Achromobacter sp., assembly GCA_966111495.1. GTDB lineage: Bacteria > Pseudomonadota > Gammaproteobacteria > Burkholderiales > Burkholderiaceae_B > Achromobacter. Next base: position 6,532 of record CBHWAL010000135.1, read on the forward strand.
CGCGACAAGTGTTTTCAAGGACGGACAGGGCAAAGTGCGGCCCGCGGCGGACTTTCTATCCTGGCTGCCCCTCGCGGAATTGACGGAAGGCGCAGAAGCCCTGCGCGGACTGGCCGCGGCGGGCAGCCGGCCTGCCTATGAAGAGGAATTGACCGCCCTGGCGTTCGCCGGCTACGAGGGTGATGCGCAGGCGGTGTCATACCTGATGGAGCAGGGGCCGCGCACGATCCCGGCCACGGCGTACGGCGAAACCGGCGACCGCGACGTGTGGCTGGACGCGGCGCAGGCGGCGGTCGAGGGTGGGCATCCCGCAGTTGCCGAACATCTGCTGCGCGCGGGGATGCCCTTCGCGCAACGCGGCCCGCAAGTGGGTTCGGGCAGCCTGATCTTCGCCAAGCCTCGAATGAACTACCGTCCCATCATGAATCTGGCCGCCCAGCGCGGCGATACGCAGACCGTGCAGCGCCTGCTCGCCCTCGGTGCACCGGTTGACGGCGATCCCGCGGAGCCGCATGGCAACGCACCCTTGGCCGATGCCGTCGAAGCCGGCAATTCCGACACCGTCAAGGCGCTGTTGGCCGGGGGCGCCGATCCGGGCCTGCGGCGCGAAGGCTACGACCGCCGGTCGGCGCTGGAGGTTGCGGTGCGAGCCGGAGACACAACGCTGTTGCGCACACTGCTGGCCGCGATGAAGCCCGACGCCCTGCGCGCGGCGCTGCAGAACCCCGCCGACTCGCCCATCGCGCAACTGCTGCGGCAGCCGGGCGGGCAGGGCGCGGCAGTGCTGCGCATGTTCGCGGATGCGGGGTTCGACATGAAGACGCTGGATGCAAGCGCCATTCGCCAGGCCCTTGAAAGCCGCGATACCGCGCTCGCCATGATGTTGATCGACGCCGGCGTGCCGGTGAATCCGTCCGTGGATCCGTCAGCGCAAGGAACCGGCCGCGATGCCTCGCCGATAAGCTTGGACGATCCGCGCGGCACGCCGCCGCTGCTCCTGGCGGCGACGACGGGCCAACTCGCGGTCGTCGATGCGTTGCTGGCCAAGGGCGCCGACCCCGCCGCCATTGGGCCTGAGGGGGAGAGCGCCCTGTATTGGCTGATCGGCCGTCAGGACACCGCCATGCTGGATCGGCTGCTGCGCGCCGGCGCGCGGTTGGACGACCCGCGGCTGCCGGTCGCGCCCAAACCGTACGCGCTGCTCAATGCCGCCGTGGTGTCCGGCGACATGGAAACGGTGCGCCGCATCAGCGCGGCGAACCGCCAACCGGTTGCGCAAGCGTGCATGCCAGACAACGGGGAGTTCATGCTGATCGACAAGCCTGGCTACTTTGCGGCACTGCATGCGGCCGGCTTCACCGGCCAGCCATCGTCATGCGCGCGCGATGGACGCCCTTTGCCCGAGCGCATCGTGTCGATGCTGCTGCACAGCCGGCAACTGATCACCGCGCGGCATGACACCGTGGTGCAGGTGTTGCGTCAGTTGAAGGCATCGGGCACCGATCTGGATGCGGCGCTGCCCGACGGCGATACGCCGCTGAACGCCGCGATCCGGCTGGGCCCGCGGGACCTTGCTCAAGCGCTGCTCGACGCCGGCGCCAGCCCTGACGCCGACGACGGCGCGGGCCGCGGTCCTGCATGGATCGCACTTGAAACCGGCCAGCCCGCCATGCTGTCGTTGCTTGCGCAGCACGCCGCGCGCTTCGACGCGGCGGTGGCGCCGCCGGGCCAGTCGTTCCGCACGGCGCTTGCCTGCCAGTCCGATCCGGCCTTCGCGCGCGTCCTGCAAGATGCGGGCATCACGCTGCAGGCGGACTGCGCGCCGCCGCCCGCGCAAGGCCGGCGCGTGGGATCCAAGGCCGCCAGCAAGTCTTCCGAAGCCCTGCGCGTGCCGGGGCATTACTACCTGCGCGGCGTGCGGGAAGTGGGCAGCGAATTGCTGCTTCTGGAAGATGGCAGCTTCGAATATTTTCTGAGCTATGGCGCCGTCGACATCAACGCGCGGGGCGCCTGGCGCAGCGACGGCAAGCATGTGTTCCTGGACACGCCGCCGCTGCGGCCGTACTCCGCCGTCGCGAACGTGCGTGCGGACGCACGGCCGGCCGAACCCGGCATGCTGACGGTGCGCGTGTATCACCGTGGCCGCCCGGTCAGTATCGACGTGGCGGTGTCATCGGCCGATCAGGATTACGGCGGCGGGCCACGCCAATCGGAAGGGGCGGACGGCGTCTCCGTGCCCATCGCGGCGGGCGCGTTGAAGGCGCTGGCCGTCTTCGTGCCGGTTCCGTCGGGCGGACGTTGGCACGACGTGAACGTTGCCCGCATCGGCGCCGCCACCCGGGCCGTGCGCATCGACGTCGACGTGCCCGACGACGCGGTCAGTGCGCCGCTGCACAAAGTCCTGGTCATGGATAAGGACGGCGCACTGGTCGAGACTGGTGGCGGGCAGGCGCTGCGTTACGTGAAGTGAGGCCATGCGCGCCGCCGCGCGCGGGCGCAACAACGCGCGGTCATAAGCATGTGCCCGTTAACCCCGCGCCAGCGCGGGGTTAACACGGTATCCTCGGGAGTTGCCGATACAATTGACCGGCTTGATCGTGCTCTCAACAGAAGGAACCATCACATGGCACATACTCTTCCCCCCCTGCCTTACGAACTCGACGCTCTGGCGCCGCACATCTCCAAGGAAACGCTGGAGTTCCACTACGGCAAGCATCACCAGACGTACGTCACGAATCTGAACAACCTGATCCCGGGTACGGAATTCGAAACGCTGTCGCTGGAAGACATCGTGAAGAAGTCCTCGGGCGGCATCTTCAACAACGCAGCCCAGGTCTGGAACCACACGTTCTACTGGAACAGCCTGGCTCCCAAGGCCGGCGGTGCACCGACGGGCGCGCTGGCTGACGCCATCAACGCCAAGTGGGGCAGCTTCGACGCCTTCAAGGAAGCCTTCAACAAGTCGGCTGCCGGCAATTTCGGTTCGGGCTGGACCTGGCTGGTCAAGAAGGCCGACGGCTCGGTCGACATCGTCAACA
>CBHWAL010000136.1:0-9476 GCA_966111495.1 uncultured Achromobacter sp.
TGGATCCGGAGGTGCTGCACGCGCTGGCGGCGCTGCCCGAGCTGTCGCCGAACTGGCGCGCGCTCTTTGAAAAGCGCGCCCGCGCGGGCGAAGTCGAAGACTGGACGCGGCGCCTGCAAGGCGATGCCGCGATCGCACCTCCCAAGGAATCCCAAGCATGAAATCCCTGTTGAGCCGCGTGCTGCCGAGCACCGCTGTGATCCGCGCGGCAGCGACCGCCGCGGTGACGACCGCCGCGCTGATCCCCCCGCCCGCCGCGCTTGCCGCTGGCGACTTTGCCGCCTGCCTGTCGCAGTTGCGCGCGCCCGCCTTGAAGGCCGGCGTGTCGGCGGCGACCTTCGACACGCACACGGCGCAGCTCGTGCCCGACATGGCGGTCATCGACCTGCTGGACGCGCAGCCGGAGTTCAAGACGCCCATCTGGGACTACATGGCGGGCCTGGTGGACGACGAGCGCGTGACGGACGGGCAGGCCGGCATGGCGCGCTGGCAGGCCGAGCTGGACCGGGCATCGCAACGTTACGGCGTGGACCCGGCCACGATTGCCGCGGTGTGGGGCGTGGAAAGCAATTTTGGCCGCACGCTGGGCGGACGGCCGCTGCTGACGTCCTTGTCCACGCTGTCTTGCTATGGCCGGCGCCAGGCGTATTTCCGGGGCGAGTTCTTCTCCACGCTGAGAATCATCCAGGACGAACACATCGCGCCCGAGCGCTTGGTGGGCTCGTGGGCCGGCGCGTTCGGCCAGACCCAGTTCATGCCGTCCACCTATCTGCGGCTGGCGGTGGATTTTGACGGCGACGGCCGGCGCGACCTGGTCGACAGCGTGCCGGACGCGCTGGCGTCGACGGCGAATTTCTTAAAGCGCGCGGGCTGGAATCCGGGACTCGCGTGGGGCTACGAGGTGAAGCTGCCCGCGAAACTGGACACCGCCGGCGCGGGCCGAAAGAACAAGCGGCCGATGTCGTCGTGGGTGAAACAGGGCGTGACGCGCGCCGATGGACAGGCGCTGCCCGGCGGCGATACGCCGGCCGGCCTGCTGCTGCCGGCGGGCCGCAATGGGCCGGCGTTTCTGGTGACACGCAATTTCGATGCCCTGTATTCGTACAACGCCGCCGAAAGCTATGCGCTGGCCATCGCGCATCTGTCCGACCGCCTGCGCGGCGGCGGCCCGCTGATCCAGGCCTGGCCGACGGACGATCCGGGACTGTCGCGCGCAGAAAGACGCGAATTGCAGCGCTTGCTGATCGCGCGCGGCTATGAGCTGGGCGAGCCCGACGGCATGATCGGCGCCCGCACGCGCCAGGCGTTGCAGGCGGCCCAACGCGAACTCGGCCTGCCGGCGGACGGGCGCGCCGGCCAGAAGGCGCTGAAGGCGCTGAAGGCGTCGACGCCCGCGCCGAAGACTTGAAGCGAAAGCGCTATCCAAAAGCATGAACCGTCCCCGCGATTTACAACTTTTGCAAAGTCGTCGCGGGCGGCAACAGCATTGCCGCACACCGCGCTTTTCATCGGCCTATACTGATTTCCCGACTTTTTCAGGAGCGCGGCAATGAGTCTATTGGACACTTTGGCCTCGATGGCCGGCGGCGGTCAGCAAGGCGGTTCGGCCTCGCTGCTGCCCGCGTTGATCGAGCAACTGAACAAATACCCGGGCGGTCTGACCGGTCTGATCGCCAGCTTTCAGAAGGGCGGGCTGGGCGAAGTGGTGGCATCCTGGGTGGGCACGGGCCAGAATCTGCCCGTCAGCGCTGACCAGCTCGGTTCGGTGCTGGATCCCGGCGTCGTGAACGAACTGGCGGCCAAGACGGGACAGGACACCACCTCCGTGCTGGATTCGCTGTCGGCCCTGCTGCCGCAACTGGTCGACAAGGCCACGCCGGAAGGCGCGGTGCAGCCCGGCCAGCAATTCAACCCCGCCGACCTCCTGGGCTCGCTGTCCGGCCTGTTCGGCAACCGCGGATAAAGGCTGGGCAGTCTCCTGTTACGTTCGCAGCTCAAATCCCCCCTGCGCCGGCGCCTGTTTCAGGCGCTGGCGTTAAGCGCCCTGGCGCCGCTGGCGGCATGTTCGCCGCCGCTATCCCTGAACGCCACCTTCCTGCAGCTCTGGCGCAGCCACGCGGACCTGACGCCCGAAGACTGGCGGCTGCGGCTGCGCAGCTTCCGGCGGTTGGGCTGCCGCGAGATCTTCCTGCAATGGACCGGTCTGGAAGGCGGGCGGCCGGACGACTGGATGGCCCCCGAAGCGCTGCTCGGCACGCTGTTTGACGAAGCGGCGCACCAGGGCATTGGCATCCACGTGGGACTGCCGTACGACCAGCGCTGGTGGGACGTGCTGGCCCGCGCCGACACGCCTGCGCTGGCCGCCTTTCTGGACCAGACGCGCGAACGCGGCGCCGCCTACATGCGGGAGTCCGGCTGGAACCAGCGCCGTGCCTTCCGCGGATGGTATCTGCCGTACGAACTGGAACAGTACAACTGGGCGTCCGCCGAACGGCAGGCGCTGCTGGTGCCATGGCTGGGTGCGCTGTCGCGCACGGCGCAAGAGACCAGCGGCAGCGTGCCGTGCATCTCCACGTATCACAGCCGCCTGCCGGGCGATGGGTCACTGATGAAGTTGTGGAGCCATATCCTGGACCACGTGGGCATACACCCCATGATCCAGGACGGCGTGGGCGTGGCGGGGTTGGAGAACCTGCGCGCGCTGGAGCCGCTGCACGACATGCTGCTGGCCCGCCGCGCGTCGTTCGACCTGATCCTGGAACTGTTCGAGGAACTGCCATCGGGCGCCACCGACGGCTCGACCTTCAAGGCCCGCTCCGCTGATTTTGAGCGGGTGCGCGAGCAGTGGGAGGTGGCGCGCGGCTACGGCGCCAAGCGCATCGTGGCCTTTGCGCTGGACCCGTGGGTCATCGACGACACGCCGGAGGCGCGCGCGCTGATGCAGGCCTGGATGGACGCGCGGCTCTGAAGTGGGTCTCTGAAGTTCGCCACGTCAGTTGAAGCTGCGGCCGATGATCTCCAGCATGACCTCGTTGGTGCCGCCGAAGATGCGCAGCGCGCGCGCGTCGGCCCAGGCGCGGCCGATGCCGTATTCCGCCATGTAGCCATAGCCGCCGTAAAGCTGCAGCAGGTCGTCCAGAATGCGGCCCTGCATCTCGGTGGCATTGAACTTGGCGATGGCTGCCGTCGTGGCGTCCAGCTCGCCCTCCATCATGCGCGCCAGGCAATCGTCCAGAAAGACGCGCAGCATGGTGCTCTGCGCACGCGCATTCGCCAGCTTGAAGCGCGTGTTCTGGTAGTCGATCACGCGGCGCCCGAACACTTTACGATCGCGCGTGTATTGCGCCGCCTGTTCCAGCATGCCTTCCTGCGACGCCGCGGCGCGCAGCGCAATGGCCAGGCGTTCGCGCGCCAGCTCGCGCGTCATGATCTCGAACGCATTGTTCAGCGGACCCAGCAGGCAATCGGCGGGCAGGCGCACGTCGTTGAAAAAGAGCTCGCAGGTGTCCTGGCTATGCTGGCCGATCTTGTGCAGCGGCGCGCCCTTTGTGTAACCCGGCAGGTTTTCCTCGACACAGAACAGCGACAGCCCGCGCGCGCCCAGGTCGGGATCGGTGCTGGCCAGCACGATAGCCAGGCCCGCGTTCACGCCGTTGGTGATGAAGGTCTTCTGACCACTGAGCACAAAGTGTTCGCCGTCGCGCCGCGCGCGTGTGCGCACTGCCTTCAGATCGCTGCCCGCATCCGGCTCGGTCAGCGCGATGGCGCCGATGGTCTCGCCACGCGTCATGGCGGGCAGCCAGCGCTGTTTCTGCGCGTCGGTCCCGACGTTCATCAGGTACGGCGCGACCATGTCGGAGTGGATCGAAAAGCCGATACCCAGGAAATTGGCGCGGGCCAGTTCCTCGATCACCACGGCCGAATGCCCGAAGTCGCCGCCCGCGCCATACGGGTCGGGCAGCGCGCAATTGAGCAGCCCCTCTTCGCCGGCGCGCCGCCACAGCGCGCGCGGGGTTACGCCGGCGTCCTCCCATTCGGCATAGCGGGGCGCGATCTCGCTTGCAATGAAGCGTTTGACCTGGTCGCGGAAGAGTTCGTGGTCGTCCCGGAATACGCGGCGCATGATGGCTTCCCTATTTCTTGTAGGCGTCCGTGCCGCTGGTCTGGCCGCGCAGCACGGGGGCTTCGGGCGTACCGGTCAGGAACAGGCTGTAGTGGTAGCCCGGCTGCAAGGCCGGCAGCGGCAGCGCTTGCGATGCAGCCGTGCCGCAGCCGGCGGCCAGCGTCGCGCTGACCGGATTGATCGCGCGCGCGGCGGACGCGCCGGGCTCGACGTCCTTGAACAGGACCGGTCCCGACGGACTGACGGACAACTGGCCGGCGGGGCAATCCGTCGCCAGGTTGTAGAAACGCAGCTCTGCCTTCAGCGCGTCCTGCGCACCCGCGTTGTCGTCGATGACGCTGAACGACAGCCTGCCGCCGTCGCGCCGCGGCACCAGCGTGCTGAACGTGTCGGGCGCCACCTGCAGCGTGCCGGCGAGCTTGCCGTCGATGCGCACGTCGAAGGGCTGATTGCCCTTCACGATGGCGTAGGTGGTGGCCTGCTGGTCGGGCCCGATCTGTTGGACCGGGCCTTGGGCGACTTGCGCCTGAAGCGGATTCACGTGCGGATTGACCACCCGCACGAACGAAGAACCCGCCGGCGGGCGGGCGGCATAGAGTTGCGCCAGCACGCCTTCGGCGGCGGCACTGGCGGCGCAGGCCGCCAACGTCAGGGCGAGGGCGAGGCGTAAGGGTGGGCGAGTCATGCTTGCGGCTCCGGTTTCTTGCTGAGGCGCGTTTCAAGATACAGGCGTTCGAGCTGCTTGCGGTCCGCCTTGTCCGTGCTGGTGGTGGGAAAGCGCGGGCACGCCACCAGCTCAGAGGGAATCATGTACGGCGGCAAACGCCGCCCCAGCGTGGCCTTCCAGTCTGTCAGATCAGCGGGCAGCGGTTGCAGGCTTGCGGCAGGGAAGTGCGAACCCTGGCCGTTTGCGGCGGGCTCGACAAACCCGATCAGCCTGACGATGGCGCCGTCGGGACGGCGCAGCGCCACCGTTGCGCCGGCGCGCACGCCGGGCAGGGTGGCGATGGCCGCGTCGATCTCCGCCAGTTCAATGCGGTAACCATGCAGCTTGATCTGATCGTCAATGCGGCCGCGAAAGGTGACGAGTCCCTGCGCGTCGATCTCGCCCAGGTCGCCGCTGCGATAGCCGCGCTTGCCGTTGCGCGTGAACATGCGCGTGGCGTTCAGGTCTGGACGGTTCAGGTAGCCGCGCATGACGTGATCGCCCGCGATGCTGATCTCGCCGTCTTCGATGAAGACGTCGGCATAGGGCTTGGCGCGGCCGATGGGAAATGGATTCGGCGCCGCCGCGCGCAACGCCGGGCCGATCTCGACCCACGTGGTCGAGCAGGTGGCCTCGGTCGGGCCGTAGGAATTGACGATGCGCACCTGCGGAAAGCGCTGCCACAGTTCCTCGGCCAATGCGGGCGTCAGCGATTCGGCGCCGAACACGAAGACGCGCAGGTCGGGCAGGTGGGTGTGGTCGAACTCGGGGTTGAATAATTGCTGCCGCACGAACGAGGGCGTGGAGGCCCAGACGCTGATGCGGCTGCGGGCCAGGTACTGCACAAAGGCGTCGCGCTGCGCGATGGTCTCGCGCGGGCACAGCACGCAGGTGCCGCCCAGCGTCAGCGCGCCCACCCAGTTAAAGAGCGAAAAGTCGAAGCTGAACAGCATCTGATCCATGAAGACCGGCGCCGCGCCCAGCGCGAGGCAGTCGCGGATCCATCCCGCAAAAAGGCCCATGCTTTCGCGCCCGATCTGCACGCCTTTCGGGTCGCCGGTGCTGCCCGACGTGAACATGATGTAGGCCAGATTCTTTTCTTCCAGCGGCGTGCCCTGGCCGTCCGTGGAAACGAAATGCGCGGCCTGCACGTCGTAGCGCAGGTCCGCGTGCACCAGCTCGCCGATGCGTGCGATCCGCTCGGGCGGATTGATGACATCCACTGGCACGAAAGGCACGCCCAGCCGCAGGCAGCCCAGTATCGCCACCAGAAACGCCGTCTCCTTGTGGCCGGAAATCACCAGCGGCGTATCAGGTTGCGCGCCCGCGTTCAGCGCTTCCCGTTCCCAGGCCTCGGTGGCAGCGCGTAGCGCGCGCCACGACGTGGCCCCGCGCGCGTCCACGACTGCGATGGCGTCCGCGCCAGTCTGCGTGTCCGCGAAATCGAACGAGTTGAAGTCGAAGCGCATGGTCCGGCCCTCCCGTGGCTGCGCGCTAGGCGCCGCGGCGTTCCGCGATGAATGCGGCCAGCGTGTGCACCGATTCCAGATGCACGTCGATCTCGGTGGGCGGGATCTTGCAGCCAAACTCGCGCTCGACCGCCAGCGCCACGTCGACGGCGGCCAGCGAATCGACCAGCCCCGATTCGATCAGCAGCGTGTCCGGGTCCACCTGCGTGAGGATGATGCCTTCGACGAGCTGCGCCACTTTGGCTTCGATAGCGTTGATGTCCATGTCTTGCTCCGCGACCCCGTGGGGTCAGAATTGGAAATAGAGAAACCGGGCTTCCTTGTGCAGGTTGACCAGGCAGAAAGCCAGCAGCACCAGCATGACCGCCATCCACGCCAGGTTGGGGCGCCAGCGCAGGTAGGGCTGCGGGGCTTCGTTCGGCTTGAAGAGGGCGGGCGACCAGCGGCCCAGGATCTGGTGTGAATTAGGCGCGAACCAAGCAATGCCCAGCAGCACGACGGCATAGATGAGCTGCATGTGGTGGCCGGCGATGACGCGCCAGGCGTCGCCAACGGCCAGACCCGCGACATGCGCGGACATATCCAGCGGCTCGATGCCGCGGGCGCCGATCATGCCCTGCACCAGCAGCATCGCGTCGCCCACGCCGTGCGCGCGGAAGAAGGCCTGCGCCACCAGCACCGCGACAAAGGTGATCAGCACGCACAGCGCGCGCGTGGTGGCCCGCGTGTTGCGCGCGGCGGCCGGCTTGCGGCCCACGACGAATATCCGCCAGGCATGGTTCACCGACAAATACATGGCGTGCAGCAGCCCGAACACCACGAACTGGAAGCCCGCGCCGTGCCACACGCCCGCCAGCGTCATCGTGAACAGCGTGGGCAGCGCGATGCTGCCGGCAAAGCCGCCCAGCGTCTTTAGCCCGGCCGAGCCCACGGGCAGCTCGCGGTTCGTGCGCCATTTGTTCACGGCGACCGCCACGGGGTAATACAGATACGCGGTGATGTAGCGCGTCAACGTCATGTGCCAGCGCGCCCAGAATTCAATGATGTTGCCCGCCTTGTAGGGCGAGTTGAAATTCAGCGGGAAGCGGATGCCGAACATTTTGGCCAGGCCCAGCGCCATGTCCGAATAGCCCGAGAAATCGAAGTAGAGCTGCAGCGCATAGCAGAGGCTGGCGCCCCACGATCCGAAGAACTGCAGCTCACCCGGCGCCGCGAACCCCGCGTCGGCGTACGGCGCGATGCCGTCGGCCAGCAGCACCTTCTTGGCCAGGCCGATCACGAACAGGATCGCGCCCACCGACAGGTTCTCGGCCTTGAAGCGGTAATTCTCCGGCAGCGCGAACTGCGGCATCATCTCCTTGTGATGCAGGATCGGGCCGGCGATCAGGTGCGGAAAGAACGTCACGAAGAGCACGTAGCTCAGCAGGCTGCGCTCTTTCACGACCCCCGCCTTGCAGTCCAGCAGGTAGCCGATCTGCGTGAACGTGAAGAATGAAATGCCCAGCGGCAGGATGATGTCGTCCACGGTGGCCGCCGTCATGCCCAGATCGTTCAGGAAGTTGAGCAGCGTCACGAAATACTTGTAGTGAAAGAGCAGCGCCAGGTCGGCGCCTACGCCCAGTCCCACGATCAGGCCCTGCAGCCGGGGGCGTGCGGCGTTGTGCAGGATCAACTGGCTGACCACGTAATTGAAGGCGATGGAGCCGGCCAGCAACACGACGAACTGCGGATTCCACCAGCCGTAGAAGACCAGCGATGTCAGGCACAGCCACAGGGCCGCCAGCCGCACGTTCAGCCGTCCTAGCGCGTAGTACGCCGCCAGCGTCACGGGCAGGAAGATGAAAAGGAACAGGTAAGAGTTGAATAGCATCTTGGTCCGCTACGGGATGCGTGCGAGCAGGGCTTGTTCGTCGGCGGTCAGCGGCAGCGACAGGGCGTTCTCCGAGAATTCCCATATCACGAGCTTCAGGCTGGCGGGCCATTGCGCGCGCTGTCCCAGGGCCATCGTCAGCGCGCCCGAGAACTGCCCGCCGTCCAGGCTCATGTTCCAGACCTCGCGGCCCAGGCCCATGCCCAGGCGCTCCCCGAACTGGCTGCGGCGGCCATTGGAGGTGCCCGCCAGCAGCACCTCAACCGGAGGCGGCTCATCGAGCAGGCCGCCGGCGCGCACGGGTTCGATCTTGGCTTCCGACACCTGTTCCAGCGCCGGCCGCCATCCGGGCGGGGCTTTTTCCAGGCCCGCCAGCACGATCAGATCACCCATGCGCGGCTGCGGCGCTGAGGGCGGTTCCGTCTTGAACGCCTGCGTGCGCTTGCCGTTCAGAAGCGGCAACGCCGCCTCCGCCACGCGCGCGGCGGCGGCCTGCGCGCCCTGTGCATTCATGTGCACGTCCGTGCGGAAAAAGCGCGGCGCGGGGGCGGCCAGCAGCGCGTCGCGCAGGTCCACGAAGGGCACGCCATCCGCGCGCAGCGCCGCTTGCCAGGTGTCCAGCGTCTGGCGCATCGGTTGCGATACGGGCAGGCCGCAGAGTTGGGCGGATTCGATGCGTGACTTGTCGGGTACCGCGACCACCAGCACCTGCACCTGCTTGGCGCGCAGTCCGCGCACCCAGTGCCGCATCAGGCGCAGGCGTTCGTCGAAGACGTGCACGCCGGGCGGCGGCCGCAATCCGTCGCGGTAGAACAGCCAGCCGGGGCAGCCCATCGCGACCTGCTCGCCCAGGTCGCCGAACAAGCGATAGCGCAGCGCGGCATTCCAGGTGTCGACGTCGGCCTGGCGGGGCAACGCCAGCGCCTTGTTCAGCGCGGCGCCCGCCGAACCGTCCAGCCACGCGGACGGCGACATCGCGACGGCGCCGACGCGCGCCTGCGCCAACCGCCATCCGCCCCAGCCCAGACCGATGACCAGCAGCACGGCGACCACCCAGGCGGTCAGCCGGTGGCCCGCGGACGGGCCTTCTGTGCTCGGCCCTCCCGCGGCGCGCGTCTTGTCCGGCGTATCCACGTGCCTACTTCCCAATCGCCGCTTTCATGCGCGAGCGCCAGGTGTCGGCGCTCATGATGGAAGCGTTGTCCCACAGGCCGCGGGCCTCCGGCCCCTGCGCGTAGGTGGGCTCGAACATCTGCCAGACCAGCACCTGCGGCTTGTTCTGCTTGAAGGCGGGCGATTCCAGGTACT
>CBHWAL010000137.1:0-9449 GCA_966111495.1 uncultured Achromobacter sp.
GATCAAGACGCTGGCCGACCTGAAGGGCAAGAAGATCGGCATGTCGCCCGCGGGCAGTTCCACCGCCACCATCGCCAGCGCCGTGCTGGCCGGTAACCACGGGATCAAGGAGAAGGATTTCACGCTGGTGCCCGGCAATGAGCCGCGCCTGGTGCAATTCCTGGCGCAAAAGGAAGTGGACGCGGCCGCGTTGCGCAACGTCACGACCGCGCAGTTGAGGGACTTGAAGGTGCGTACGTTGTCCACGTTTGGCGATCAGTGGAAAACGCTGACCAAGAGCGACAGCGTGCCCTACAACGCTGTGGGCCTGGTCCGCGCGGAGTACCAGCAAAAGAACCCGGACGCCGTCGTGCGTGCGATCGTGGCGCTGCGCAAGGCGCTGGAATACGGCCACGCCAATCCCGCGCAGGTGGTCAGCGCGGTGCAGAAGGCGGGCAATCTGCCGCAGGCGGATGCGCAGGTGTTCGCGGACTTGTGGGACGAGAATTACCGGGTTTCGCTGAACGAGGCAGACCTGGATACGCTCAAGCGCGAGTTTCAGATTTTCAAGGACAACGGGACGCTGAAGGGAGATCTGCCGGCGGGTGCGCTGGACGCGGGTCCTTATCAGCAGTCGCTCGCAAGGAAGTAAGGGCGGCGAGGTGCCCCGGTGTCAGACACCTCCCCCCGAATGCGGCATAGCTGCCAGCCAAGCTACCTGGAAAGCGCATGAAAACGGCCCCGCCAACCGGCCTTTTCGCGGTCCCAGAGCCCGTTTTGGAACGCCCTGTATGTGTTTATCCGAACATATTGTTAACTAAATGTATCGCTCATCCCCAGTTGAATTTCCCCTGGGGAAAACTGCCAACCGCCCAGGCAGACACCGGGTTTTCCCTTACCTTTTTCGTGGCGAATGTATCTGTTTCATTCACCCTCGGGCTTGGTCGTCATATCAATTTCGTTTAAGATGCTGCCTTCTTCGTTCAGTTTGTTCCCTTTCTCTGGGTTTTCAAAAACTCGTTTTTGAAGCTCCCTGTCTTGCAAGACACCGCGTCCCTCGCGGGCCGTCTTGTTGCTAGTGTCGGTTTGTATTGGCGGTTCAGCCCGTCTTCCGCACAACCCCCTTAGCTCCACGGCACTTCCAGGCCAGGCCTGGCGTGTGTCCTTGAACCTATGGAGGCAAAAAGCCAATGCGTTTTACCCCTGTCAAGACCCTGGCCGCCGCGGCCGTTCTGTTTTCTTTTTCCGGTACGGCACAAGCCGCCGACGCCCCGCAATGCGAACTCAAGCGCCCGGTCACCTTCGGCGCCATGAACTGGGAATCCAATCTGGTCCTGGTTGACGTCGAACGTTTCATCATGGAAAAGGGCTTCGGTTGCAAGACCGAAACCCTGCCGACCGAAACGCTGCCCGCCCTGGCCGCCCTCGAGCGCGGCGATCTGGACATCAATACCGAAATCTGGCTGAACAGCGTGGCCGACCCCTGGGCCCGCGCCGAGAAGACCGGCAAGGTCAAGCGCATCGGTGACCTGTACATGGGCGCCGAAGGCTGGTACATCCCCAAGTACACGGCCGAGCGCCTGCCCGAACTGAAATCCGCGGCCGACCTGCCCAAGTTCAAGGACCAGTTCAAGGATCCGGAAGAGCCCGGCAAGGGCCGTTTCTATGGCTGCCCGGCAGGCTGGGGTTGCGAAGTCACCAGCAACAACCTGTTCCATGCCCTGAAGCTTGACGATTCCTACACGCTGTATTCGCCCGGCACGGGCGCAGCGCAAAAGGCGGCCCTGATGTCGGCCTACAAGCGCAAGCAGAACGTGGTCTTTTACTACTGGTCGCCCACGCCGCTGGTTGGCGCGATGGATCTGGTCAAGCTGGACCTTCCGGCCTACGACGCTGAAAAGCACAAGTGCCTGACGTCGCCGAAGTGCGCCAAGCCCGAGCCCAGCGCCTATCCCGACAATCCCGTCTTCACCGCGGTGAACACCAAGTTTTCTGAGGATGCGCCCAAGCTGACCGAATTCCTGTCCAAGGTCTCGGTGCCGCTGCCGGTCATCAACGAAACCCTGGCCCACATGGAAGAGTCCGGCGATGAATCCACTGCCGTGGCCAAGTGGTTCCTGAAGAACAAACCCGACGTCTGGACCAAGTGGGTCCCCGCCGACGTCGCCGGGCGCGTCCAAAGCGCGCTGTAAAGCACTGTGATCCTGGCTGCGCGCCGCGGTGGCGCGTACCGGCCCCTTGAGGGACCGGACCCCTTTGCCGGGATGGCCGCCGGCCGGGCGCATGCGTCCGGCCCGGCAAGCGTGCTTGTGCCGCCACCCGCGGTGGCAGTGATACCGGTGCAGGGCACCGATGCGGATGTGATCTGCGCGATCCATCATCCGTCCAGGTGCCAGGCACCCGTCTCAGTCTCGTTGTTTTCCGCTGCGCCGGCGCGCCCGGTGGCGACACGGGCGGCGAGCGCGCAAGAATGGAGTCGAATGCATGTTTCCTGAAATTATTCCCGCCCGTCAGGTACGGGGGGCGATCGACGGCTTTGTCGATCATCTGGTCACCAATTACGCGGACACGCTGGAGAAATTGTCCCAGCCCGTGCTGCACGCGTTGGTGTGGTTGGAGCAGCTGCTGCGCAACTCGCCCTGGTGGGCGGTGGTCGCGGTCACCGTTGCGATCGCCTATGGCGTCAGCCGCCGCATCGGCCTGAGCGTCGCGATGGGCGCGCTGCTGTGCGTGATCGGCGTGCTGGGCCTGTGGGATGCCGGCATGCAGACGCTGGCGCTGATGATCATGGCGGCAGGCCTGTCCGTGCTGATCGGCATCCCGCTGGGTGTGCTGATGGCGCGCGTGAACTGGCTGCGTTCGGGCATGCTGCCCGTGCTGGACGTCATGCAGACGATGCCCAGCTTCGTGTACCTGATTCCCGTCGTCATGCTGTTTGGCCTGGGCAAGATCCCCGCCATCATCGCGACCGTCATCTACGCCGTGCCGCCGCTCATCCGCCTGACCGACCTGGGCATCCGCCTGGTCGACCGTGAAGTGCTGGAAGCGTCGCGCGCCTTTGGCGCCAACCCGCGCCAGCAGCTCTTCGGCGTGCAGTTGCCCCTGGCGCTGCCCAACATCATGGCCGGCATCAACCAGACCACGATGATGGCGCTGTCGATGGTGGTCATTGCGTCGATGATCGGCGCACGCGGCCTGGGTTATGAAGTGCTGCTGGGCATCAACCGCCTGGAAGTGGGCCGGGGCCTGTTGGCCGGCCTGGGTATCGTGGTGCTGGCCGTGCTGTTCGACCGGATCACGCAATCGTATGGACAGCGCATGCGCATGGGAGGCCAGCGATGAGCAAGATCGAAGTCAAGAACATCTACAAGATCTTCGGAGCGCATCCGAAGAAGTGGCTGGAAGCTGCGCAGGGCGGCATGAGCAAGGAAGAGCTGCTGGCCAAGAGCGGCCACACGCTGGGTCTGCGCGACATCAGCCTGTCCATTGAAGAAGGCAGCATCTACGTCATCATGGGCTTGTCCGGTTCCGGCAAGTCGACGCTGATCCGCCACTTCAACCGCCTGATCGAGCCCAGCGCGGGCCACATCCTGGTCGACGGCGTGCACGTCGTCAGATTGAACAAGCGCGATCTGGAAGTCTTCCGCCAAAAGAAGATGAGCATGGTGTTCCAGCGCTTTGGCCTGTTTCCGCACCGTACGGTGCTGGACAACGCTGCGTACGGGCTGACCGTGCAGGGCGTGGGCAAGGCCGAGCGTGAGAAGCGCGCCCGCGATTGGCTGGAACAGGTGGGCCTGTCGGGCTTCGAGAACCAGTATCCGCACCAGCTGTCGGGCGGCATGCAGCAGCGTGTCGGCCTGGCGCGCGCCCTGGCCACCGACGCCGAAATCCTGCTGATGGACGAAGCGTTCTCCGCGCTGGACCCGCTGATCCGCCGCGAGATGCAGGACCAGCTCCTGCAGCTGCAAGCCAAGCTCAACAAGACCATCGTCTTCATCACGCATGACCTGGACGAAGCGCTGCGCCTGGGCAACCGCATTGCCATCCTGAAGGACGGCGAACTGGTGCAGGAAGGCACGCCGGAAGACATTCTGCTGAACCCGGCCAACGATTACGTGCAGTCGTTCCTGCAGGACGTGAACCGCACCAAGGTGCTCAACGCCACCCACGCCGTGAACCCGGCGCGCCTGACGCTGACGATGCGTTCGCGCCCGGCGCATGCCGTGGACCGCATGCACGCGCTCAGCTACGAGTACGCGCCGGTGCTGGACGGCAAGCGTCTGGCTGGCGTGCTGACCGCCGAGGCGGCCGCGAAGGCCATGCAGGAAGGCGCGCGCGATGTGTCCCGCTTTGTCGAGGACCTGGCCTCGGTGCCCGCCACCGCGGGCCTGGGCGAAGTGCTGGCGCAACTGGTGCACAGCGACCAGCCGGTCGCCGTGACGGGCGAGGACGACGAGTTCCTGGGCATGCTGTCCCGCAAGAAGGTGGTGGAGCTGGTCACGCCGGCCCTGACCGAAACGCCGGTGTCTGCCGAGGCCTTGGTCGACGCGCCGGCCCCGACGGATGCGGACGCGGTGAACGCCCAGCCCGAGCTGGAGCGCGAAGGCAAGGCCGCCGCCTGATTCCGGCGTTTCCTGCATGACCCCTTGCGCCCGCGTGCAGTGGCTTGCACGCGGGCGTAGTCACGATATGATGACTTGCCGGCGGGCCCCGCCGGCTTTCCTCTTCGTGCACCCTCGGAACCCGTCATGCCCCTCTTGAACGTCCAGATCATGCAAGGCCATTCGGCCGCCCAGAAAGCCGCCCTGCTGAAGGCGGCGTCCAACGCGGTGGTGGAAAGTATCGCGGCGCCGCTGCCCAGCGTGCGCGCCGTGCTGCACGAAGTCCCGGCGGAACACGTGATCGTCGCGGGTGAAATCGGCAAGCGCATGGCACGCGTGGACGTGGATCTGATCGAAGGCCGCGACGAAGCCAAGAAAGCCGCCTTGATCGCTGCGCTGAACCAGGCCGTTTGCGCCAGTCTCGACATCTCCGGAGAAGACGTCCGCGTGATCCTGCGCGACGTGCCCAAGACCGACATGGGCGTGGCGAATGGCTTGAGCGCCAAGGCTGCGGGACGCTGAGTCGTCCCGGCTGACCAAAGCAGTATTGAAAACGCCCGCGTCATGCGGGCGTTTGTCTTGGCGCGTGACGCGTGGGGCAACTGCGTTCAATCCAGCTTCACATTCGCCGCCTTCACCACCTCGCCCCACCGCGCGATCTCGCTCTTGATATAGGCGGCATATTCTTGCGGCGTCGACCCCAGCGCCTGCGCGCCTTGCACCTTGAGCTGCTTCTGCATCTCTGGCGATTTCAGCGCGCGCAGGATCTCGGCATTCAGCTTTTCAATGATGGGCGCGGGCGTGCCGGCCGGCACCACCACGCCTTGCCAAGCCCCCATCCCAAAGCCCGGCGCCACGGTTTCCGCCACCGTTGGCACGCCGGGCAACTGGTCGCTGCGAGTTTCGCTGGTCACCGCCAGCGCCCGCAGCTTGCCCTCGCGGATGAAGCCCAGCGAATCGTTCAGCGTGTTGGTCATCACCTGGACCTGTCCGCCGACCAGGTCCGTCATGGCGGGGGCGCTGCCGCGATAGGGCACGTGGACCGCATCGATATCCAGCGACCGCAGCAGCAGCAGCGCGCCCAGATGCGTGACGTTGCCGGCGCCGGCGGATCCATACGACAGCTTGCCGGGATGTTTACGGGCATAGTCCACGAAGGCGGGCGCCGTATCGGCAGGCACGGACGGATGCACCAGCAGAACGAGCGGAATGACGGCCGTGGTGGATACCGGCGCAAAGTCCTTGACCGGGTCGAAGGCCAGCGAGCGATACAGATTGGGACTGAGCGCGATGGACGATGTGTTGTACAGCACGGTGTAGCCGTCGGGCTTGGCCGCGGCCGCGTACTGCATGCCGATGTTGCCGTTGGCGCCGCCCTTGTTTTCGACGACGACGGTCTGGCCAAGCTGGTCGGTCAGCTGCTTGGCCAGCACGCGCGCCACCAGGTCGGTGGGGCCGCCGGGCGGGAAGGGCACCACCATCGTGATCGGACGCTCGGGCCACGCGGCCTGGGCGCTGGCGGCGCCTCCTAGCGCCAGAATGGCCAGCGTGGTCGCCAGCAGTGTTTTTTTCATGAGTTGTCTCCTTGTGCTGTTATGGGTACTGCGGATTGGCGGCGGCGTCCTCTCGCGGGACGCTTGCCGCCGATAGCGGTCAGCTTGGGTCAGCGCGGCCTGCCGGCCAGCATGCGCACGGCCGTGTAGGCCATCACCGGCTTGCCGTGCTGGTTGCGCACGTCGATGGCGGACGTGACCACCGCGCGGTTGTGCTGCGAGGTCGGACGCACGCCGGTCACTTCGATCTCGGCCCAGATGGTGTCGCCGGCCACCACCGGCGCAATCATCTTTTTGTGAACCTCCAGCAGCGCCAGGCCCGTTCCCTGCACCATGCCCTGCATGATCAGTCCTTCGATCAGGCCATAGGTCAGCGCGCCCGGCGCGGGACGGCCCTGGATGGCGCCGTGGGAGTAGGTGGCGTCGATGAAGATGGTCTCCAGCATCCCCGTCACGCTGATGAAGTTGACGATGTCGGTCTCGGTCACCGTGCGGCGAAACGTCTGGAAGCGCTGGCCGACCGTCAGGTCCTGCCAATAAAAACCTTGGCCCAACTGAGCGACGGGCGTGGTGTTGCGGTCTTGGGTCATGCGGGGTCCTTGGCGTTTTCAGAAAAGGGGGCGCCGGCTTGCCGGGCGGCGCCGGTGTCGAGCAGCGCATCGACTTGGGCAGGGGCGATGCCCGCTTCGGCCAGCACGTTGCACGTGTGTTCGCCCAGGCGCGGCGGCATGGCGGGCGGCACGTGGGAATGCTGCAGGCGCACCGGATTGCGGGGAAAGCGGTAATGGCTGCCGGACGCGCTTTCCAGCGGCACGAAGAAATCGACGCTGGTCAGGTGCGGATCGGTCTCCAGATCTTCCAGCCGGTTCACGGGCGCGGCCGGGATCTGCAGCCGTTCGCATAGCGCCAGCCAGTACGCCGTATCGTGGGCCGCGACGATGCCGGCCTGCAATTCGTAGAGCGTCTCGATGTGCCGGGTCCGCGCCGAGATATCGGCAAAGCGCGGATCCTGCGCCAAGTCGGGACGGCCGGCCGCGTTGAAGAAGTCGCGCCAATGGGCGTCGGTGTAGGGCATCAGGCAGACGTGTCCGTCGGCGGTCTGGCACGGCCGGCGCCAGGGCGTGAGCACGCGCGGATAGCC
Source organism: uncultured Achromobacter sp. (assembly GCA_966111495.1). Classification (GTDB taxonomy): domain Bacteria; phylum Pseudomonadota; class Gammaproteobacteria; order Burkholderiales; family Burkholderiaceae_B; genus Achromobacter. Next base: position 7,275 of record CBHWAL010000137.1, read on the forward strand.
GGCTTCGCCAGGCGTGTCCGCCAGATGCCGGCCGTAGTAATGCTCGACCAGCGCAAACGACGCCATGCTTTCGAACATGGGCACTTCCAGCTGCTGTCCTTGTCCGGTGCGCGCGCGCTGGAACAACGCCGCAAGAATGGCGTGCGCGGCGATCAGGCCGCAGGTCTTGTCGGCGGCGACGGTGGGCAGGTAGCGCGGCGCGCCGGTCTGGCGGCCGACCAGATCGGCGAACCCGGACAGGCCCTGGATGATGTCGTCGTAGGCGGGGCGGCCGTCGTAGGCGCCGCCTTCGCCGAAGCCATACAGGCCGGCATAGACCAGTTGCGGATTGCGCGCGCACAGCGTGGCGGGGTCCAGCCCCAGCGCCGCCATCTTGGCCGGCCGCATGCTGTGCATCAGCACGTCGGCCTGATCCACCAGCGTCAGCAGCGCCTCGCGCGCGGCGGGCTGCTTCAGGTCCAGCACGATGCTGCGCTTGTTGCGGTTCAGGCCCAGGAAGATGGCCGACAGGCCGGGCTCCTGCGCGGGGCCGGTGCGACGGGTGGAGTCGCCGCCGGGCGCTTCGACCTTGATGACGTCCGCGCCGTAGTCGGCCAGGATCTGCGAGGCATAGGGGCCGAATACGACGGAGGTCAGGTCCAGGATGCGGATGCCATCCAGCGCCGGGCCGTTTGAAGGGGGAGGTGTGGTCATGGCGGAAATCCTATCGGCGCCGCACATACGCGTCTAATATGGCTTCGGTATTGCTTGATACGGAATCTGTTATGGCTATAGATTTGCGCCAGCTTCGGCAGTTCGTCACGATCGCCGAACTGGGGAGTTACCGCCGCGCCGCCGATGCGCTGCACATTGCCCAGCCCGCGCTGTCGGTGTCAATTCAAAAGCTGGAGCACGCGGTGGGCGTGCCGCTGCTGGTGCGGGGCGCCAAGGGGGTCACCACGACGCCGGCGGGCGACGCCCTGATGGCCGATGCGCGCCGCGCGCTGTTCCATACCGATCAGGCGCGCCAGGCGGCCCGCCGGGTGGCCTTGGGGGAATGGGGGACACTGCGTTTGGGATTCGTGGGCTCGGCCACCTACATGCTGCTGCCGCGCTGCCTGCCGGCTTTCCGCGCGCAGTACCCGGATGTGCAACTGGACCTGCGCGAAGACAGCACGGTCGGACTGGTGGCAATGCTGCGCGCCAATGAGATCGACGCGGGCCTGGTGCGGGGTCCGTTGGCCGAAGACAGCGCGCTCGATTCATGGGTGGTCGAGCGCGACGACCTGATGCTGGCCGTGCCCGCCCGCCACCCCTTGGCCGACGCCGGCCCGATCGCGCTCGAGCGCATGCGGTCCGAAAACTTCGTGCTGTATTCGCCGGCCAAGGTGCCGGGGTTGAATGGCGTGACGCTGGCGCTGTGTCACAAGGCGGGGTTTTCGCCCCGCATCAGCCAGGAGGCGATCCAGGTGCAGACGCTGGTCAGCCTGGTCGCCAGCGGCCTGGGCGTGGCGCTGGTGCCGGGCGTGACCCGCGCCTACTCGACGCCGCACGTGGCGTTTGTGCCCCTGACCGACCCGGACGCGCAGGGTGCGCTGTCGCTGTCGCTGGTGACGCATCGCGACACCTCGTGCGCGTCGGTGCTGCGGTTGCGCGACAGCATGCTGGCGCCGATGGAGGCCTGACCGGCGCTACACCGCATACACCACCCGGTGGGCCTCCGTGGGCAGCGGCAGGTCCCAGCGGTGCAGCATGCCGGTCAACGTCTTGTTGGACAGCGACGTGTCGCGCCGCGCGTTGCGGCGCAGCAGTTCGGCACGCGGCTTTTCCAGATACACCAGCTCCACGTCCGCGTGATACGCATACAGCAAGTCCAGCGTCTTCTTGCGCATCAGCTCGCTGAGGTTGGTGGCATTCCACACGAACGGCGCGCGGGCGCGCAACAGGGCCTTTGCGCGGTCGATGGCCAGATGCGCAACCATCCCCTCGTTCTTGCCGTGGCGCAGCCCCAGTTCCTCGCGCGCATCGTCGAACGACACCACCGGCAGGTCCGGATGATGCGCCGCCACCCACGTGTTCTTGCCGGAAGCCGGCAGGCCCGACATGACGATGACGCGCGAGCCCGGCTCCTGAAACAACGCATAGTCGGGATGCACGTCGGCGCCTCGGAAATAGCTGATGGCGGTGTGCGCGTCG
>CBHWAL010000138.1:0-9439 GCA_966111495.1 uncultured Achromobacter sp.
TCCTCGTGTGCTTGCTGATCGCCACCACGCCGAACTGCAACGCCTGCTGTCGCTGGCCGCCGCGCGCGACGGCTCGCGGCTGGACATGGATGCGGGCGATGCCTACGAATGGACGCTCTACCACCTGCTGCAGAACGAGGACATCATCAAGAACCGCATGTTCCCGATCACGTATTTCCGCGCAAACGGCGCGGCGTGGACGGAAAGCGGATCCGCCCGGCCGCGGTACTACGACATCGGCATCACGGACTACACGGGCAACCTGGACGATCGCACGCTGTCCCTGATCGCCGATGCGCCGCCCGAAGGCACGCCCCAGCGCGAACAGCCGCTGCTCGACATGGCCGTGGTGGTCCGCAGCAAGGACGCGGGCATCAACCGGCTGACGTTCGACATCGTGTTCAACTCGGCCGCCGACTACGAGGCCGCGCTGCGCTCGAACGTGTTCTGCACGGCCAATGTGGCGCGGGTGCTGGGCGTGGCGCCCGAGCGCGTGGTCGGCACGTTCTTCGTGGATAGCTGCAACGCCATCAAGCTGACCATCGACCGTCCGAACATCTCGGCTTCGCCGGACGAGCGTGATGTGTTTGGGGCGCAGCAGCAGGCCGTCGTCGAGCGTCTGTCGATACCGCACTATGCGGAGCGGCTGGCGATGGCCTCGGCGCTGTAGCACGCGTTGACGACGCCGCCGATCGCGAACGGGAAGGGCGATCGGCGGCGTGCCGTTGTCAGGTTGTCCCCGGTTTCATGCCAGAATTGCGGGCTGTCCAACCGCCATCGAACCCGAGAAGAATCCGATGAAACCTGGAATTCCCGCACTACGGTTGTTGTCCCTGGCTGGCTTGTTCGCATTGTCCGCGCCCGCGCTGGCCATTGATTGCAAAAAGGCAGCCACCGGCGTTGAGAAGCTGATCTGCGCCGACCGCGGCGCGGTGTCCGCCGATGCGGAATTGAATCGCAGCTACAGCGCGCTGTTGAAAGCCGCGCCCGATGCCGAGATCCGCACCATGCTGGTCGACGGCCAGAAGCGTTGGCTGGCGGCGCGCGACAACGCGCTGGAAAGATTGATCGAGTCGCCCGACCTCCTGCCCGATGGCAAAACCCCCGCGCAGGCCGCGCGCAGGCTGATGCTTGCGCGCAGCGCCGAGTTCAAGGAAAAGGCCAAGGGATCTGACACGCCGGTCCTGATCGCGCGGGCGCTGGAACAGCGCAAGTTCCGGGCGCAGTTTACCGGCGGTCCGTTTGCCGGTTTTGCGTCGTCGTGCGACGTGCTGCCGCCCGACTACAACAACTACTCCTGCTTTGCGACCCGCCATTACCAGCACAATGACCGCGTCTGCTCGGTCGACGAGTACTGGGCTTCTGGCGGCGTCTACACGAAGCGCTACGTGGCCAATGTAGTGAATGGCAAGCCCAAGGTCATCGCGTCGTGCTCGTTCAGCAGCGCCGATGAGGCGTGCGATGACGGCAATGGCAAGACCCTTTGGAACCGGTCGCCGGCAAAGCCTGATTTCAGTTATGCCGACAAGCCGTTGCCGAAGATCGACGGCGACATCTTCGACACCGACGACTACGAATGGGCGCAGGCCTGCCTGGCGAGCCCGGTGTATCCCGCGGAAAAGTAGCGCGTAGAGGCGCGCGCGGCCGCGCGGGCGTCTGACGGGGAAGGTGTCAGACTGTAATTGCGCGCGCGCCGGCCGCGAGGGCCTGACCGCGCCCGCCGGATGGACATTTCCCGTGTGCGGCACGCGGCGCGCGGACGTTTCAATCAGGCCGCCCGGGGGCTGACCGACCGCAAGATTTGGAAACGGACTGCTCCGCGCAGCGTTAATTTCGTCCACGCCACGGACGTAGAATCCCGCTTTTCTTCAGGGCCACGCGGCTGACAGGAACCAATCATGAAAAAAACCATCCTTCTTGCATCCGTTTGTGCGGCGCTGCTGTCCGCTTGCGCGCCCACGACCTCACCCCGTGAAGGATCGTCCGCCATGCCTGATTCCGCCACCACGTCCGCCGGCACATCCGCCACTACATTCGCCGCCACTCAGGCCAGCCTGAGTGCCTACCACTGGCGCCTGACCGCCGCCACCGATGCCGCAGGCAAGTCCATCGCCGCGCTGCAAAAGGGCGTCGAGCATCAGGTGCGGCTTACCTTCAAGGACGACAACGTCAACATCCGCGGCGGCTGCAATGCGCAGTTTGGCGGGTACACGTACAAGAACGGCGTGCTGACCATCGCGAACCTGGCGTCGACCATGAAGGCATGCGAACAAAGCCTGATGCAGCTCGATGCCGAGATCGGCCAGCGTCTGAAGGGCGATCTGCGCGTGACGCTGTCGGGCGACAAGGCCGAGCCCGCGCTGGACCTGACGACGCAAGACGGCAGCGTGCTGAAGTTCGTGGGTGAACCGACGCCCGAAACGCTGTACGGCAGCGCGGGCCAGATCATGTTCCTGGAAGTGGCGGCCAAACGCGCCGAATGCAGCCATCCGATGATTCCGCACTACCAGTGCCTGATGGTGCGCGAACGCAAGTTCAACGACGCGGGCATCGCGTTGCCGGCGCCGGACAAGTGGCAGCCGCTGTACCAGTCGATTGAAGGCTTTGAGCACCAGGACGGCGTGCGCACCGTGCTGCGCGTCAAGCGCTACGACTGGAAAAACCCGCCCGCCGATGCGCCGTCCAAGGTCTACGTGCTGGACATGGTGGTGGAGCAGGACGCCTCGGGCAAGCGCAAGTAAGTGTGGGGGGCGCTAGCGAGATCGGCGCGATCCGCGCGGTTAGCGCCGTTGGCGCCCGGTCACCAGGTGACGTAGAACATCGCCTTGGCCAGCACCACGATGGCGAGCATGTGGCAGAACACGCTCAGGTGCAGACGGCCTTGCAGCGCGCCGGTGAGCTTGCGCTGCTTGGCCATCACCAGCGCGGTAGCCACATGAATTAGCACGCTGACGGCCAGCGCGATCTTGATCGAAAGCAGCAGGCCGAACGACGAAGCCAGCGGCACGGACAGCGCGCCGCGGTGCTGCCAGGCCAGCCCCAATCCCGCCAGATACAACACCACCACCGACCACGGCACCACCGAACGCACGCGCGGCCCGAGCTGGCTGCCCAGCGCCTTGCGCACGTCGGGCGGCAGGCGCCTGTGCACCGGTTCAAGGAAGAGCACCTCGAAAGTGACCGTGCCGACAAACAGGAAGGCCGCAAGCAGGTGCAGGATGAGCAGCACGGGATAGAGGGTCATGACGGCATTCTCCGCCCGCGGATCAGTACGCGAAATGACAAACATCAAGAGCGCCATCGCGGGTTGAATCCCCGCAGCAAGCGGCGCCCGTCGGCCCCGGGTGTGACCCAGGTGTCAGACACCCGTTGTGAAACCGCCACACACTCGGACCCAGGTGTCAGACACCCGTTGAGACGCCGCCGCAAGCTGACGATCATCTCCGACGGGTGTCTGACACCGTCCCAAGCAAGCAGCCCGACAAACCAGCCGGGAACTTAGCTCACTTGCCCGCCGGCTGCAGCGTCAGCGTGTCCGACCGCTGGCTGTCCACCTTGGCCCGGCTGAACGCCATCGGGAAATACTCGCCCGTCGACCAGCCCTTCAGCAGGTCCTGGTAATGCGGGCTGCGCGGATCCGCCGATTGGCCCGGCACGTTCTGCACGCGGGAGTTGTCCCAGTCGGACACGTCGATCACCTGGCGGTACGACGCGCCGCTGGTCACGCGGTAGTCGGTCTTGCGGAACGTCGCGCGGTGCACCGTGTCGTTGTCGCCGCCGACCGGATAGCTCGGCGTACCCCACGCCTTGGCGGTGTCGGGCGGCAGCAGGCTGGCCAGGCTGTGATCGAACTGGATGTGGTGCAACTTGCCCCACTGCCATTGCTTCGAATCGGGCCCCATCTTCGCGGTGAGCTTGGTGAGCCCATCGGCCAGCGCCTCCAACAGCAGGGCGTCGCGGCCCTGTTCCGGACGAGGGCCGAATGCGGCGTCGGGGGTGGCCAGCTTTTCCAGGACCTTGCGGGTGGAAAGCTCGCCGAAGGCCGCACGCCCGTTTGCCGGCACATACAGGTCGGTCACGCGCTTGACGACCTCGGGCAGCCAGAAGGCATAGACGGTGGCGGCCCGAGAGTCCGTGGCCATGCGGTAATCCCAGTCCTTCAGCAGGCTCAGCGCAGCGCCGACGTTCGCGTCCGCCGAATTCAACGACTTGGCGTAGCCGCCCAGCGTGCGGGCAGGAATCGACAAGTTGTCGAACTGCAGGTCCTGCGACTGCTGCACGGTCAGCCCCTTGCCGTCGGCCACGACCTCGCGGATGCGCTGCACGCGGAAGGGTTCGGCCCAGGTGCGCGCCGACATGTCCTTGTACGGATAGTTGGCGGGCAGGTTGTACTCATTGGCCGTGGCGACATAGCCTTCGGGCGGGTTGAAGGCGCGGGGCAGGGAGCTGCCGGGCAGCACGCCGCGCCATTCGAAATCACCATTGCCGGGCACGGGCAGCATGCCGGACCAGTCGTTGCGCGGACGGATCGGCGCAATGCTGCCGCCGAACCAGCCGATGTTGCCGTCCACGTCGGCGTACACCATGTTTTCGCTGGGCGTGTAGTGCTTTTCCATGCCGGCCACGAACTCGTTCCAGTTCTGCGCCTGGTTCAGCCGCAGGCTGGCCAGATAGGCGGCCGTGCCCGGGAATTCCAGGTAGGCGGCGCGCAGGGCGTAGGCCTTGCGCCGCACCGGGTCTTCATGAATTACCGGACCGTGACGCGTGAACTTCAGGCTGCGCATGGCAGGCGACGCGCCCCGCACCGGGATGCTCTCGTCGATCTGGCGCATCTTTTCCCAGCGGCCCTGGTAGCGGTATTCGCCGGGATTCGCGGGGTTCGTGTCGTAGACGTACAGGTCTTCCTCGTCGCCGAACGCGAAGATGGTCAGGCCGAACGCGATGCGGTCGTTGTGTCCCATCGAGACGCCGGGCAATGACGGTTCGCCCGCGCCGATCACATTCCAGCCCGGCGCATTCAGGTGGACCATGTAGCGCAGCGACGGCATCGTGATGGAGCGGTGCGGGTCGCCCGCCAGGATGGGCTTGCCGGTGGCGGTGCGTTCGCCGCTCAGCGTCCAGTTGTTGCTTTCGTAGCGCGGCGCCAGCGGATCGAAGGCCGGATCCAGCGACGCGAGCCTGCCCTCGGACAACGCGCTGGCCAGCTTGACGCGTTCATCCGCGGCGAGCGGGCTGCGCGGGAAGTCGCCCGCCTCGAACTTCTGGCCGTCACGCGCCTGCCGGTAGGTGTTCAGAACGGACTTGTTGATCTGACGTACGTCCAGGCCGGCAGGCACCTGCAGCGCCAACGGCGGCTCGAAGGTGCTCAGTCCCTGCACGGTGTTCAGGCCCAGTGCGGCGATCTGCTCGGACATCCGCACTTCCTCGCTGACGTTGCGCGTCAGGCCGTAGATGCGGATCAGCGAGGTCTCCGGACTCCAGTAGCCGGGCTCGGTGCCGGTCAGCTTGAATTCCGGCGGAAGCTGGTCGGGATTGGCCTTGACCCAGTTCACGTACGCGTTGATGCCGTTGGCGAACGCGGTAAGGATGGCCTGGCCTTCAGGGTGGTAGCTGGCGAATTCCGCCTGCATGTCGCCGCGGTACAGGAACAGGCGCGCGGCGCGGTCCTGCTCGACGAAGCGCGGGCCGAATTGTTCGGCCATCTTGCCTTCACCCTGGCGGCGCCACAGGTCCAGTTGCCACAGACGGTCGCGCGCGGCCGAAAATCCCTGGGCAAAGAACAGGTCCGCCTGGTTCTTGGCGTAGATGTGGGATACGCCGTGTTTGTCCCTGACGATCTCCACGGGCTGCGACAGCCCCGCCATGGCGATCGTGTCCTTCTTGCCGCCTGGCGAGGCGCAGCCCGCCAGCACTGCGATCAGGCCGCTTGCCAGCAATGCGGCGGCCCTGCGCTTGAACGTACGCATAGACTTCTCCTCCGGTTATTGATCTTTTCTCTGCCGGCGGTACACAGGACGCTGGAAGCCGCGCCGAACGCAACACCATGCAGCGACTAGAACTAAAGCAGATGCGTGGGGAGAACTGTTTTATTTGTTTAGATCTGGCAGGACTTGTAACGTCTGGGGCAAGGCGGCTCCCCACGCAAAGGCGCGACGGGCTGACATAAAGTCCCTGGAAGATGCGGCCGGTCAGGAAATTTTTGGTCACGACATTGCGAACCGCCCGTAAACTCGGGCGCCTTCTCGAACCGGCGGCGCGCCACGGGTTCGCCGTCATTACACATAGCGTTCTTTCATGCCGATTTCCAATCTTGCCCGAAGCCTGTCCCGTCCCATCCTCGCCGCTGACGACCTGGATACGCTGGAACAATTTTTCAATCGTCCCGAGGTGGGCGCTTTCCTGACGCATGCCCGAAACACTGCGCACACGGCTGCCGACCTTCAGGATTGCGCCGGGCTTCTGCCCCAGTTGCATCCCTCTCATGCGGCGGCGCTGGCGCTGATGGGCGGATCGCTGGTGGAGGATGGCGCCAATCCCGCGCTTCTGTTTCCCACGCTGCACACATTGCTGCGCGACTGGCTGCAGCGCCTGCGCCCCTATTGCGCGCAGGAGGTGGAAGAGGACGACGACGAGGCCGAGGCGGCCGATCGCCAGGCCTGGGAGGATGCGCAGGCCAGATTGGCGGACGTGCCGCAGGACAAGTTCTGGGAAGTGGAAGCCTTGCAGGCCGCCGTCGACGTACTGGTCCTGCCGATGATGACCATGGTTCTGCGCGACCGCGGCAATCACCAGGCGTTCATTGCCGATGACGCGTTGATGGCCTTGCTGCATTCCATGGCCACGCTCAACGACAGCCTGCCGTTTGAACAGCTGCATTACCTGTGGCTGGCATCACGCGTGAGCTACGAAGACGAACTGGTGGTCGTCCTGCCCGCGTCAGGGACAGGCTTCATCGCCGAGGCCTACGCCATCAACAACACCTTCCACGCCTTCACGCTGCTGCAGATCCTGATCGGCGAACACGCCCAGGCGTTAGGCGTGCAGCGGGAGATTGCCGCGCGCACGCCGGACATGGACGGCGACACGGCCGACTTCCAGTGGCTGCAGGCCGGCGCCTACGCCGGGGGCGAACTGAAGAACATGCTGAAGTGGGCCTGGGGCGAAGCCGCGTTGCGCGATCATCCGTCCCGGCACGGCAGGCGCGTGCTGATCGCGCTGGAGACGGACGAGGGTACGAAGCGCAACTGGTCGGGATTCAACGGCGTGATCCACGAGGCGCAACAGCCGTCGATGACGTTCAAGCGCTATCTGACGCCGCAGGAGGTGACTTCCTATCTGGCGTGATGAGGGCGGGCGTTCAGCCCTGTCCGAACATCCCGTCCACGCTGTCCTGCAGGTCGAAGACGTCCGACACGCCATACAGGCCGACGGGCTCGCCCAGACGGCTGGAGTCGGGCGGCGTGTCCACGCAAGCCTTGATCAGCACGAACTGGCCGGCCGGATCGGGCATGAACTTCATGCCGGCGACGGACATCCGTTCAATCCGCGCGCTGCCGTCGTTGTAGCGGCGGCCGCGGGCGGGCTTATCGCGCAATTCGTCGATGGCGGGCACATGGTCGAAGACGGCGTCGTAGAACTCGATGACCGGACTCTGGTTGGTCTGCGCGCAGCGGTGGACAAACACAGCGTGATAACGGCCCTCGAGCTGGTACGACACTACGTCGCCCGCGCGGTAGAACGTCAGGCTGTCGGGCAGGCCCGGCGCGCGCTTGAGCGGTGCGGGTGGCGTGCGCAAGAAGGCGGTCTTGATGGCGCCAGTCTTGCGATGGAAATCGTCGCTGAGGGCGACGGCCTCGTTCAGGGCGTCAATGGCGGCGTCTGCGCGGTCCAAGATGCCGGCGTCGGCGATGCCGTACTTGTGCAGCAGGATGGCCAGCGCGACCACGGTCTTGTCGCGATATAGCGGCGAGGCCGCGTCGTCGCCGGCCTGAAGCACGCAATTCCAGCGGCGCAGCAGGGGTGGCAGCACGCTGGCAGACGGGTTGGCCGCGATGCTGGCGTCATGGCGGGCGCGCGCCATGGTGTCCGCCAGCAGGCGCGCGAGGTCTTCGTCCAGCGTCTGGACCAGGATGTCGGCGGCGAGTTTCATCAGCGCCTGGGCGTGGGTGATGGCGGTCATGTTGTCGGTGGTGGCTTCGCCGCTCCGCCGATGTGGGCGGCCTGGCAGGCAAGTTGGCGGCGGCGCATCAGGCCCGCAGCGTGTCCCTCACCTGCATGAGCGCGAATCCCAGCAGATTCAGGCCGCGCCACAGGTTGGGATTGGCGATGTGTTCGTCGTCCTGCGCCATGCCCACGCCCCAGATGCGGTCCACGGGGCTGGCTTCAACCAGAACCCGGTTGCCGGTCTGGAGCAGGAACTCGCGCAATTGCAGGTTCTGGCCGAATTTCGCCTCGTTGGCGCGCACGACGATGGCATAGCGGTGTGCCAGCCAGGTCTCGTCGTTAAAGCCCATGACCTGCCGGCCCAGCGCCTTTGCAGCGCCGGGATTGGGCGCCTTGAAGACGAGCGCGCGCGTCGTCTCGTCGCCGAAGAGCTTGGCCTTTTCGGCCATCATGTAGTGTTCGGCGGTCGGGTAGCGCTGGCCTTCGATGTCGAAGGGGGCGCCGTACCACTGGCTGAAGCACGAGGCCGTAACACCGTGCTTGCCGGGCTGGTGGCCCCAGAAATTGACGAACTTGAGTTTGGCGCCCGCGTTATAGCGGCGGCGCAGGTCTTCGATGTGGCGGGTATCGGTCATGCCGGAAGGCGGGGTCCGGATAAATAAGAGGCTGGAGGATAAAGGGCGAGGGTGTCCACCCCGTTACCAGATGCAAGCCGATCCGCCGAATGTTTGCGAAAACGGCGGCACGCGGCGGGCAGGTGCCTGGCCGCCGCGCGCCGTCACTGCGGTGCAGGCATCACCACCGGCGCTGCGAGCCGCTCTGCGGCTGCGATGCCGGCTGGCCCATGCCGCTGGTCCGGACGGTGGTTTCGTATTTCTTGTAGTCCTCGATGTAGGTGGGCGAGTTGACGTTTGGGCTCTCCTCGCCGGCCCATTGTTCTTCCAGGCCGGCTTCACGCCATGCGGCCAAGTCGCGTTCGACGTCGGCCCGGGTGGGCGTGAAGTCCGAGGAAGGCGCCGCGGTGGCCGGCGCCGTGGAGGCGGATTGCGCACCCGCGGGGCTGGACAGCAGCGCAAACGCCGCCAGCGCAGCGGGGATGAGGGCGTGGAATGACAGAACAGGCTTCATGAACGGCTCCTTGTGGACGCGGGGGGCGCAGCGTTGGGGCCGGTGTCGTTCGGGCGTGCGCGATCGCGCCGCACGGCCGAGGGCAGCTGCGGGGCCGGATGGGTGGAGTCATGGGCGGGCGGGGCGGGAGGCGCCGGGTTGCGGGCCT
>CBHWAL010000139.1:0-9400 GCA_966111495.1 uncultured Achromobacter sp.
CATCCGCACCATCATGATCGCCGACCTGGTCATGAGCCTGGACAACGTGGTGGCAGTTGCCGCCGCTGCCATGGGCGATACGACGTTGCTGGTGCTCGGTCTGGCCATCAGCATTCCCTTGGTCATCTTTGGCAGCACGCTGCTCTTGAAGGTCATCGAACGCTTCCCGCTCATCGTCTGGGTTGGCGCGGCGCTGCTGGGCTTCATCGCGGGCGAATTGCTGGTGGGCGATCCTGCATTGCAAGAGCCCGTAGCGCGTATTGACGCCGCGTTGGGCGTGACGCAGCATAGCTTCGCGCTGATGTCAGGCGTACTCGGTGCAGTGCTGGTGCTGCTGATTGGTAAAGTTTTACTGATGCGCCAGAAAGCTGACTGAAAGCTGAACTACAATAATATGTTTTTCTGCATCAACCTGCCGCGCGAAGGCGCGGCAGGGCGGCCGGGCCGGGACCGGCCATTCTTTTAATAAATGCCTTCGGGGGTTCAAAGTGCTTGAGTTTTTTCAGACGCTGAGTTGGGCAGCGGTATTTCAAATCATTCTTATCGACATCCTGCTCGGCGGCGACAACGCTGTCGTGATCGCACTGGCGTGTCGCAACCTGGCGCCCAAGCAACGGATGCAAGGCATCTTGTGGGGCACCGCGGGCGCAATCATTCTGCGTGTCGTGCTGATCGCCTTCGCGATGCAGCTTCTGAACATCCCGTTCCTGAAGGTCGTGGGCGGCGTGCTGCTCGTCTGGATCGGCGTCAAGCTCCTGATCCCCGAAGACGATGCGCATGGCGACATCAAGGGTGGCACATCCATCGTTGCCGCGATCAAGACCATCATCATTGCTGACTTCGTGATGAGCCTGGACAACGTGATCGCCATTGCCGGCGCCGCGCAAAACGCGCACGCCGACCATCAACTGGGTCTGGTCATCTTCGGCCTGGTCGTCAGTGTGCCGATCATCATCTGGGGCAGCACACTGGTGCTCAAGCTCATCGACCGCTATCCGCTGGTCGTCACCTTCGGCGCGGGCCTGCTGGGCTGGATCGCTGGCGGCATGCTGGTCACCGACGTTATTGTCGAGCGTCAATTTGGCGTTCAGCCGACTACGGTTAAAATCGCCGCTGAAATTATTGGCGCCTTGCTCGTTGTTGTCCTTGGACGGTGGCTTGCAAGCCGCAAGAACGCTTCCAAGGAATCAGCACATGAGTCTGCGTAGATCCACCGATCCCCAGCAATCCGAATCGGGCCTGAGCCTTCTTCAGGGTCTGTTCGTGCTGGCCATCCTAGGCGTAGTTGCGACGATCATCGTCTCCAACTTCGTTTGATGGCATCACGTGTCTCTGCCGCAACGTCTGGTCATTGCGACCCGCGCCAGCCGGCTTGCCCTGTGGCAAGCCGAGCATGTGCGCGATCGGCTGCGCACGCTGTACCCAGCGTGCGCAGTTGAACTTCTCACCCTGACGACCCGAGGCGACCAGATCCTCGACCGCACGCTGTCCAAGGTGGGCGGCAAGGGTCTGTTCGTCAAGGAACTCGAAAATGCGCTGCTCGACGGGCGCGCGGATCTCGCCGTTCACTCCCTGAAGGACGTGCCGGTGGATCTGCAAGCCCCGTTCGAGCTTTGCGCCGTCCTCGATCGCGCGGATCCGCGCGATGCCTTCGTGTCCAACCGGTATGCCTCGCTGGCGGACCTGCCCGCGGGCGCCGTGGTTGGCACGTCCAGCCTGCGCCGCGAGTCCCAGATCCGTTCCCGGTTTCCCGCCCTGGTGGTCAAACCCCTGCGCGGCAACCTGGATACGCGCCTCGGCAAGCTCGACAAAGGCGACTACGACGCCATCGTGCTGGCGGCGGCTGGCCTGGAACGACTGGGCATGGGCGAGCGCATCCGCAGTCTGCTCGATCCCGCCGACAGCTTGCCTGCGGCGGGGCAGGGCGCACTCGGTATTGAAATCCGCGACGATCGTGACGACATGCGCGCATGGCTTGCGCCGCTGGTCAGCGCAGACACCACCGCCTGCGTGCTCGCGGAACGCGCCGTGTCGCGCAAGCTGGGTGGCTCCTGTCAGGTTCCCCTGGCGGCGTTTGCCCAGATTGCCGGCGGCACCCTGTCGCTGCGCGCGCTGGTCGCATCGCCCGACGGCACCCGCATCGTTCATGCCACGCACACCGGTCCGGTGGATCAGGCCGAAGCCATCGGCGAAGCCGCTGCCTCCGAATTGCTGGACGCGGGCGCAGAGGCGATCCTCCGCGAACTCCTGCACAACCACGGGCCCGACTGATGGACTCGGCGTTTGCAGCCGCCGAAGGGCCGCGCATCGCCATCCTGACGCGGCCCGCAGGGCGCAACGAAGCGCTGGCCGGCCGTCTGCAGGGCGCCGGTTGGCGGGCCTGCATCCTGCCCGCACTTGAAATCCATCCCCTTTCCGTCGCATCCGAAGCGCTGTCCCGGCCCTCGGACTACGACCTCGTCGTGTTCGTCAGCGGCAATGCCGCCCGCCAGTATCTGGACCAGTTAGCCCAGGTCGACGGCGCCGCCGGCTGGCCGGCGGGCGTGGCCGCAGCCACGGTCGGACCCGCCAGCGCTCAGGCGCTACGCGACACGGGCTTTTTTGGCGCGAATACAACAGTCCTGCACCCGGATGAATCGGCGTCCACTCACGATTCCGAGGCGCTGTGGCAGGTGCTCGAAGCCCTGCCGCACTTGCCCGCGCGCGTGCTGGTGGTGCGCGGCACCCAGGGGCGGGACTGGCTTGGCGGCAAACTCGAGGCCCATGGGGTCCACGTGACGCGCCATGCCGCCTACCAGCGGCAGCCGGCTGCCTGGACCCCTGATCAGCTTGGCACGCTGCGGCGTTGGGCCGATGCGGGCGTCTTTGCCACCTGGCTGCTCACCAGCGGGGAGGGCGCCGATGCCGTCCAAGGTCAGCTCCATGCCGCGGGTCTGGCTGACTGGTGGCAGCGCTGCCGCTTCGTGGTCACGCACCCCTCGCTGGCCGGCCGCTTGCCACCGTCCTGTCATGGCACGTCTGGATTGGCGATGGTAAAAATCTGCGTGCCGAACGACGAGTCGATATTCCAGGCTTTTGTTGCTGCTTGATTCGTTGGTTCGGACTGACACCGAATACAATCGCGTCATGACAGATAAGACTCCCGCTACCGATTCGGCCGTTTTTCCGGCCGCCCCGGACGCAAGCGCGTCCGCATCGGCCCCGGCCGACTCCGTCAAGGCCCGTCCGGCCAAGCGCGGCAGTGGCCCCTTGGTCACCGCCCTCATAATCGTCATCCTGCTGGCCGTTGGCCTGGGTTATGCGCTGTGGAAGCAACGCACCCAGTTCGTGTCCGCGGGCCGCGAAGTGGCAACGCGCCTGGACACGCTTGGCGCCGACGTGGTGCAAGCCCGCAAGGACTCCCGCGAAGCCCTTGCCTTGGCACAGGCGCAGTCGGGCCGTGTCGCCGAACTCGAAGACACGCTGCGCGAAACGCAAAGTCAGTACAACGCCCTGCAGCAGGCTTGGCAGAACTTCAACGACAGCGCCAGCGACGAACTGCTGGCCAATGACGTCGAACGGCTGCTGACCATCGCCAATCAGCAATTGCGTCTGGCCGGCAACGTCTCCAACGCCATCGTCGCGCTGGAAACCGCGCAATCCCGCCTGGCGCGCGCAGACCGTCCGCGTTTCTCCAGTCTGCAGCAATCCATCAACGGCGACCTGGACCGCCTGCGTGCCGTGTCCACCGTCGACATCCCCGCCCAGTCCGGCCGCATCGAACGCCTGGTCGCGCTGGTCGGCAAGGCGCCGCTGCTGGTGCCCGACACCGTGTCGCCGGGCGTTGCCCCGGTGGGCCAAGCCCAGACGCCCGCGCCGGCCCCCACGGTCGATCCGCAGGCCGGTCTGCCCGCCGACGCGCCGTGGTGGCAACGTTGGCGCGCCGAAGTCGCCTCGTGGCCCGGCCGTGCGGGTTCCGCACTGGCCCATGAACTTGGTGGACTCATCACCATTCAACGCGTGGACGAACCTGCCGCGCTGCTGTTGTCGCCCGAGCAGGCCGATCAAGTGCGCGGCACGCTGCGCCAGCGGCTGCTGACGGCGCAACTGGCAATGCTGATGCGCCAGCCGTCGGTCTGGAAGAGCGAGCTCGATAACGTCGGTTCGACGCTTTCCAAGTACTTCGATGGCCGCTCGTCCGATACCGTCGCCGCCCAGACCCTCGCGCGCGAACTGGCCCAGACCGACATCGCCGTGCGCATGCCGGACGTGGCGGACAGCCTGAACGCCGTGGCCGCGCTGCGCGCCGCGGGCTTCAAGACCAGCGACCAGGACTGAGCTCATGCGTACCTGGTTCTGGACACTGCTGCTCGCCGTCGTCGCCGTCGCCCTGGCGGTGGTTCTGCGCTCGCATGCGGGCAACGTGCTGCTCCTGGTGTGGCCGTGGCGCATCGAGATGTCGCTGACGCTCGCCGTCCTGCTCATCGTCGCGACGTTCATCATCTTGTATGTGGGCCTGCGCCTGCTGGCCTGGCTGCTCGCCATTCCTGATCGTGTCCGGGCTTGGCGCGGCAAGCGCGCGCAGGCGCGCGACCACGAGTTGCTTGAACGCGGCTGGATCGGCCTGCTCGAAGGCCGCTACGCCCACGCCGAAAAAGACCTGACCAAGCTTCTGGACCAAACCAAGGTCCGCACGCGCCGCGTGCTGGCCGCGCTGTCGGCTGCCCGCGCCGCGCACGGCCTGGGCGAATTCGACAGGCGCGACCGCCTGCTCGCCAATGCGCAGGAACAGGCAGACACGGATCCCGGCCTCATTGAAGCCACGGCCACGGTGTCGGCCGACATGCTGCTGGATCAGGGCCGCGCCGAGCGGGCGCTGACCGTACTCGGGCCGCTGGCCGACGGCGGCGCGCGCCATCTGCACACCATGCGCCTGCTGCTGCGCGCGCACACGGCCTTGAACCATCAAGAGCAAGTCTTCACGCTGGCGCGGGGCCTCTTGCGCCGCAATGCGCTGGGCCGCACGGAAGCCGACGTGCTGATCGACGCCGCTGGCGCCGCGCGCCTGCGCGCCGCGGCGGGCAACGATGCCTGGCGTCCCATCTGGAAAGACCTGAAGGCCGAAGAGCGCCTGCTGCCCGAAATCGCCCTGGCGAGCGCGGCCGCATTCGACGCCGCCGGCGAAGCCAACGAAGCCGCCCGCGTGCTGGAGTCGGCCATCGCGGTCAAGTTCAATCCCGCCTTGGTGGCGGCCTACGCCCGCTGCGAAGCCGACCAAGTATCGCGCCGCCTTGCCAAGGCCGAGACCTGGCTGCATCAACGTCCCACCGATCCCGACCTGCTGACTGCCTTGGGCATGCTGTGCCTGAACGGCCAGCTTTGGGGCCAAGCCGAACGCTACCTGCTGCGCAGCCTGGCGCGGCGCAGCGATGCGCAGACGCACGCATTGCTGGGCAGTCTGTACGATCGCCTGGACCGTCCGGTCGATGCCGTGCGCCACTGGCGCCTGGCCACGGCCGCCAGCATGGCCTTGCCCGTGCTGGCCTCGGACGCGGCGCTTCCCGCCGCGGACACGGGTTCGGATCCTTACCGCGTGGACGCTGAAGGCGGCTATGCCGTCGGCCTGTCTGACACGGACAGCGATGCGGATGTCGGCGGCGATTATCCCGCCTTGCCGGCCGCCGCCGCGGCAGCGCCCGTCGCAGCGTCGGCCTCGGACTATGTGCTGGATCCGGACGCGCGCGTCAGCAAAGCGCAGCACGACCGCGCCCTGGCTCCCGAAGACGCGCCGCTGGCGCGCGGCACCGCCGACATCGACGAATACTTCGACAGCGCGCCGATTCCCGCCACCGCTTTCGACGAGCCGGTGCCCACGTATTCGCCGAAGCCCGCACCCGCTGCGCCCGCCGCCAAGCCTGTGCCGCCGGCGGCGCCCGTGCCGACCACCAAGCCGCCGTTCAAAGACGACGGCTCGATTTGAATAACCATTCAGACAAACAAGGTTGAACCATGAGTCTTGATCGCGTCTCCCCTGGCAAGAAGCTGCCGGAAGACTTCAACGTCATCATCGAAATCCCCATGAACGCCGACCCGGTGAAGTACGAGGTCGACAAGGATTCCGGTGCGATCTTCGTTGACCGCTTCATGCTGACGGCCATGCACTATCCGTGCAACTACGGCTACATCCCGCAGACCCTGTCCGAAGACGGCGACCCCGCCGACGTGCTGGTCCTGACGCCGTTCCCGATCCAGATCGGCGCCGTCGTGCGCTGCCGCGCCATCGGCGTGCTGGAAATGGACGACGAATCGGGCGGCGACGCCAAACTGCTGGCCGTGCCGATCGAAAAGCTGTACCCCCCGTACCGCAACATCAAGTCCTACGAAGATCTGCCGGCGGAAGACGTCTCCCGCATCCAGCACTTCTTCGAGCACTACAAGGATCTGGAAAAGGGCAAGTGGGTCAAGGTCAAGGGCTGGAAGGGCGTGGACGCCGCACACGAGGAAATCGTGCGCAGCGCCGAGCGCTACACCAAGGGCTGATCGGGCCATAGGCCAGCCGGCATCGCGCCGGCTGGCGCCTTGCAGCGGCGCGGCCGCGACGGCTGTGGCCGGTCGCCGCCGCGCCGTTGTCTTGTGGGTGCCCGATCCATCCGGTCGTCGCATTGGGCGCAGAAAGGGCTACACTCGCGAGTGCTTTTTCAAACGCCCGGCCGCCCAACAACAACAGCGCCCCATCGCGGGGTCACAGGGCATGCCAAGCGCGCGCGCGTCGGGGTAATATTTTGTCCGGTTTTTCCGGTCACGTATTTGTCATAGGTTGATAGCTCATGGACTACGTTTTGCCTCCCCAGCCGCCCGTCGCGGTTCCCGTTGCCGGCAGCGCCGCGCTGTTCCCCGTGCGCCGCGTGTATTGCGTCGGCCGCAATTACGCCGAGCATGCCAAGGAAATGGGTTTCACCGGCCGTGAAGATCCGTTCTTCTTCTGCAAGCCCGCCGATGCGGTGCTGCTCGTGGCCGACGGCGAAACCGGCAAGATGCCGTACCCGCCCAAGACCTCCAACCTGCACTACGAAATGGAGCTGGTCGTAGTGTTGGGCAAGGGCGGCCGCGACATCCCCGTCGAGCAGGCCAACGAATGCGTGTGGGGCTATGCGCTGGGTCTGGACATGACCCGCCGTGACCTGCAAGGCGAAATGAAGAAGCAGGGCCGTCCCTGGGAAATCGGCAAGGCGTTCGACCAGTCCGCGCCGCTGGGTCCCATCCACCCGCGCAGCGTGGTGGGCACGCTCGACAAGGGCGCCATCTGGCTGGACGTCAACGGCGAGCGCAAGCAATCCAGCGACATTTCCCAGATGCTGTGGAATATCCCGGAAAGCATTTCGTATCTGTCGGGCCTGTTCGAACTGCAGCCCGGCGACATCATCTTCACCGGCACGCCGGAAGGCGTGGGAGCCGTGCGCCAGGGTGATGTGATCACTGGCGGCGTCGAAGGCCTGGGCGAACTGCGCGTGCAGATCGCCTGAGCATCGGCGCTTTCATCTTTTCATTTTGGAGTTAAAGCATGCGCGGCAAGTTTGTGCTGACTGCCTTTGTCGTATTCGGCTTCGTGCTGGCCGGTTGCAATACCGTTGCCGGCATGGGCAAGGATGTGTCCCGGGCAGGTAATGCCATCACCAACGCAGCCGACAAATAATCGGCGCGCGGCAGTGAAAAAAAAGCCCCTTGAGCAATCAAGGGGCTTTTTGCTGGCGGCGCGGAAACGATCTACAGCGGATCTACAGCACGTCGCCCGCGTAGTCGGCCAGGCGCGAGCGTTCGCCGCGCTGCAAGGTGACGTGGCCGGAGTGCGGCCAGCCCTTGAAGCGGTCGACCACGAACGTCAGGCCGGAGCTGCCTTCGGTCAGGTAGGGGGTGTCGATCTGGGCGACGTTGCCCAGGCAGATCACCTTGGTGCCGGGGCCTGCGCGGGTCACCAGTGTCTTCATCTGCTTGGGCGTCAGGTTCTGCGCTTCGTCGATGATGAGGTACTTGTTCAGAAAGGTGCGGCCGCGCATGAAGTTCAGGGACTTCACCTTGATGCGCGAGCGGATCAGGTCCATGGTGGCCGCGCGGCCCCAGTCCCCGTTGCCTTCACCTTCGCCCATATTCAGCACGTCGAGGTTGTCTTCCAGCGCGCCCATCCAAGGCAGCATCTTTTCCTCTTCGGTGCCGGGCAGGAAACCGATGTCTTCGCCGACAGGCACCGTCACGCGCGTCATGATGATCTCGGTATAGCGCTTGGTCTCCAGTACCTGCGTGATGCCCGCCGCCAATGCCAGCAGCGTCTTGCCCGTGCCGGCCTGGCCCAGCAGCGACACGAAATCGCATTCCGGGTTCATCAGCAGGTTCATGGCGAAGTTCTGCTCGCGGTTGCGCGCCGTGATGCCCCAGACATTGTTCTTGCCGTGGGTGTAGTCGCGCAGGGTGGCCAGCACCGCCATCTTGCCGCTGACTTCGCGCACCTGCGCGTACAGCGGCATCTGGCCTTCGAAGTAGACGAACTGGTTCACGACGAATTGCGAACACAGCGGGCCGTGGATGCGGTAGAAGGTGGTGCCGCCCTGTTGCCAGGATTCGACATCCTTGCCGTGCTTGTTCCAGAAGTCCTCGGGCAACTGCATCACGCCCGAGTACATCAGATCCGAGTCTTCAAGGACGTGGTCGTTGAAGTAGTCTTCGGCGGCCATGCCCAGCGCGCGCGCCTTAAGGCGCATGTTGATGTCCTTGGACACCAGCACGACCTCGCGTTGCGGGTATTTTTCCTGCAGGGCGCGCACCACGCCCAGGATCTGGTTGTCGGCCTTGCCCATCGGCAGGTCCGAGGGCAGGGTGCTGTGGATGGCGGTCGTCTGGAACATCAGGCGGCCGGTGGCGTCCTTGTTGCCCAGCTTGGCCAGCTCCAGCCCTTCTTCCAGGTGCGTGGCGTCCTGCACCAGCGCGTCCAGCGAACGGCTGACTTGACGCGCGTTGCGCGCCACTTCGGACATGCCCTTTTTCTGGTGGTCCAGTTCTTCCAGCGTCATCATCGGCAGGAAGATGTCGTGCTCCTCGAAGCGGAACAGCGAGCTGGGATCATGCAGCAGCACGTTCGTGTCCAACACGAACAGCTTGCGCGGGGCGTTCTCGGCGCGCACCTTGCCGCGCTTGGCCGGCGCGGGCGTTGCCTTGGCCTGACGCGCCGGGGCGCGGGCGGCGGGCGCGGCCGGGGCGGGCGGCGGGGCCTCGTGGACAGGGGATGGTGTGTGGGCCTTGCGCGCCGGGGTTGCCAGGCCTTCAAGTTCTGGCTGGACCAGCAGCTCGTCCTCGTCTTCGGCGAGGGCGGCCTGGGTGTTGGACCGCGCAGCGGCAGTCTTTGTCGTGCGGGCCTGCGCCCGGGCGGATT
>CBHWAL010000140.1:0-9397 GCA_966111495.1 uncultured Achromobacter sp.
CTATATTGGGAGGGCGTCGATCCTGAATGCCCACAGCACCGCGGATCACGACACCCATCTGGACAGCTACGCGCACCTGGGTACCGGCGTGCAGTTGGCCGGCGGGGTGAAGATCGGCGCGGGCGCCTGGCTGCAGGTCGGGTGCTGCGCGGGGTATGGCGTGGTCGTGCCTTCCGAAACGGTGTACCCGCCGGGAACCGCGCTGAGCAGTTGATTCGCTTGACCGAATTTCTTGTCAATCCTTTAACTGGACGCAGCAGGACGTAGACCGTGCCGTTACCCATCGCATTTCGCTCACTCATGGTGTTTCTGTTCGACCTGTTTGCGGCGCTCGTCGCATGGGTGGGTGGCTTTCTGCTGCGCTTCAATTTCGAATGGCCGGTCGGCTATGGCAACCAGATGATGCTCGGTTTGCCGTTGCTGCTGGTCGTGCACGCCATCGCGTGTCGCTGGGCCGGCCTCTATCGCGGCATCTGGTTGTTCGCCAGCCTGCCCGATCTGAAGCGCGTGCTGAAGGCGGTGGCGGTCTCGGCGATCGCGCTGCTGATCGTGGCCAACCTGGTCCCGCCCTCGTATTCGATTCCCCGCTCGCTGTTCCTGCTGTATCCGCTGCTGTTGCTGCTGTTCATGGGCGGTGGCCGGGCCACGTGGCGGATGTGGAAGGAACACCGCCTGTACGGCGGCCTGATCGCCCAAGGCAAGCCGGTCGTCCTGGTGGGCGCCGGCAGCCGCGCGGCCTCGCTGGTGCGCGAGCTGGAGCGCAGTCCCGAATGGCAGGTCGTGGCGCTGGTCGATGACAATCGCAAGAAGTGGGGCCGTGAGCTGGGCGGCTACCCCGTCGTGGGGTCGCTGGACAGCCTGCCCGGGGTGCTGCAGGAGTTCAAGGCGCGCCACATCATCCTGGCGATGCCCAGCGCGCCGCCCGAGGTCCAGCGCCGCGTGACGCAGGTGGCCGTGCATTCGGGGGCGCAGGTCTTCGTGCTGCCCGAGGTCGACGACCTGATGAGCGGACGCGTCGCCATCAGCCAGATGCGCCCCGTCGAAATCGAGGATCTGCTGGGCCGTGACCCCGTGCAGATCGACACCGCCAACGTGAGCACCTTGCTCCGGGGCACCACCGTTCTGGTCACCGGCGCCGGCGGGTCGATCGGCAGCGAGCTGTGCCATCAGCTCGTGCGCTTTGCGCCGGCGCGCGTGGTGCTGGTCGAAACGAGCGAATACGCGCTCTACGTCATCGAGCAATGGTTCTCCCAGCATTGGCCGGCCGTGGACGTGGTGACGCTGGCGGGAGACGTGAAGGACGCGGACCGCATGGACGAGATCTTTGCGCGCTACCGGCCGCAGGTGATCTTCCACGCTGCAGCGTACAAGCATGTGCCGCTGATGGAAGTCGACAACGCGTGGCAGGCGGTGCGCAACAACGTGGGCGGCACGCTGGTCGTGGCCCAGTGCGCGCAACGGCACAAGGCTGAACGGTTTGTCCTGATTTCCACCGACAAGGCCGTCAACCCGACGAACGTGATGGGCGCGACCAAGCGCCTGGCCGAAATGGTCTGCGAGGCCTTTCAGGCCGAAAAGGCGGGCACGCGATTCGGCATTGTCCGCTTCGGCAACGTGCTGGGCAGCACCGGCAGCGTCATCCCGAAATTCCATCAGCAGATTCAGCATGGCGGGCCGGTGACGGTGACGCACCCCGACATCACGCGCTATTTCATGTCCATTCCCGAGGCCGCGCAGCTGGTGCTGCAGGCGGCCGCCATGGGACACGGCGGCGAGATCCACGTGCTGGACATGGGGTATCCGGTCAAGATCGTGGACCTGGCGCGCAACATGATCCGGCTGTCGGGATACGACGAAGAGCAGATCCGGATCGAGTTCACCGGCTTGCGGCCGGGCGAAAAGCTCTATGAAGAATTGCTGGCCGACTGCGAGCAGACGCAGCCGACGCCGCACACGAAACTGCGCATCGCGCGCTCCCGGCCGGTGCCGGCGGATTTCCTGCGCGAATTGACCGCGTGGCTCGAAAGCGGAAAGACGTTCGCCGATGAAGTCGTCCGCGCGGGTCTGTTGCGATGGGTGCCGGAGTACACGCCGAAGGTCCATGACAACGGGCACGAGGATGTCGCGGCCGCGGCCGCGCGCACGGCGGAGTCGCCATGACCGGCATCGATACGCGCCGTGTCGGCGTGCTGGGCGCGACCAGCCTGGTGGGCGACGCGCTGCTCAGTGAACTCAAGGCAAAGGCATTCGCGCCGATCGCGTATTCGCGCCGGCGCGGCCCGTCCACGGACGACGGCGTTCAGTGGCGCGCGCTGCCCGATGCCGGAGGCAAGCCGGAATCGGTCTTTGGCGGCGAACACATTCCTGTCTGGGTGTCCCTGGCGCCCATCTGGATCCTGCCGCAGTATTTCGAGGCGCTGCGCGCCAGCGGCGCCAAGCGCATCGTCGCGCTGTCCTCGACCAGCCGGTTCACGAAGACGTCTTCCTCGGTGGAGTCCGAGCAGGCCCTGGCCCGCAAGCTGATCGACGCCGAGACCGCCCTGATCGAATGGGCCGAAGCGTCCGGCATCGAATACGTCATCCTGCGTCCGACCCTGATCTACGGCGGCGAGAAGGACGGCAATATTTCCGAAATTGCCCGGTTCATCCGCCGGTTTGGCGTCTTTCCCGTGTTTGGCGCCGCGCGGGGCTTGCGGCAGCCCGTCAAGGCCGCGGATATCGCCGCGGCCAGCGTTGCCGCCGTCAATGCGCCCGCGGCGGCCAATCAGGCGTACAACCTGTCGGGCGGCGAAACCCTGCACTACCGCGAAATGGTCGCGCGGGTGTTCGCGTCGATGGGCAAGCGGCCCCGCATCCTGACGGTGCCGCTGGGCGTCTTCAAGCTTGCGCTGGCCGTCGTGCGGCGTGTGCCGCGCTACCGGCATTGGTCCGTCGGCATGGCCGAACGCATGAACGAGGACCTGGTATTTCCGCATGACGCCGCCCAACGGGATCTGGGCTATCGGCCGTCGGCATTCGAACCGTAGGCATCCGCCGCGCCGGCGCGCGCCGCGCAAAATTTCACCCCTTGGGACGCCCCAGGCTCATGGAGGGGACGGTTTGTTGTAAATTGCCGGAATTCTCGGGATTTTCCATCGCCTTCCAACGGGTCAATGCAACCGTGATTGACACTTGCGCACGGCCTGAACCTCTGCTTTCTTCTTGATGCCCACTCGCATTCTCATTGTCCGCACGTCCTCGCTGGGCGACCTCGTCCACATGCTGCCTGCGATCACGGATATCGCCCGGCACGTGCCGGACGCGCAGATCGACTGGGTCGTCGAGGAAGCGTTTGCCGAGATCCCGACGTGGCATCCCGCCGTCAACGAAATCATCAAGGTGGCGCACCGGCGCTGGCGCAAGTCGTGGTGGTCCGCCCAGGTGCGGGCTGAGCGCCGCGCGCTGCGTGAACGGCTGCGCGCCGTGCGCTACGACGTGGTCCTGGATATGCAGGCCCTGCTGAAATCGGCGTGGCTGGTGCGCCAGACGCAGGGCGTCAAGCACGGCCTGGATTGGCGGTCCGCGCGCGAGCCGCTGGCCTCGCTGTTCTACAACGTGCGTCATCGCGTCGAGTTCTGGCAGCCTGCGGTGATCCGCCAGCGCAAGCTGGCCGGCCTGACATTCGGCTATCAGCATGCCGGCCTGCCGGATTTTGGACTGCAGGCCTTCGCGCGCCAGGCGACCCAGGCGCCCGAGCCGGTCGTCGAAGTGGGCAGCGGCGGCCTGAACGCCGCCGAGCTGCCTCGGCTGCACCACCTGGACACCGATCGCGGCTATGCGGTGATCATGCCGTCGGCCAGCCGTGACGACAAGCTGTGGCCCGAGGAAGACTGGCGCGTGGTGTTCCGCCGCCTGCGCGAGGCCGGCTGCACGCTGAAGCTGCTTGCCGGCAACGAGCAGGAAGCCGAGCGTGCCCAACTGCTGGTGGCCGGCATGGAAGGCGCCGAAGTCATGCCTCGCATGGATCTGTCCGCCGTGGCCAAGCTGCTGGCTGGCGCGCGCCTGATGGTGGGATTGGACAGCGGCCTTACGCACCTTTCCGCCGCGCTCGGCCGTCCGACGATCGGCATCTACCGGGCGTCCACGCCCGTGCGCACCCCTCTGGTCGGCTCCAACTACACCGCCAGCCTGGGCGACCGCGGCGCCTCGCCGTCGCGCGAGGCCGTAATGGCCTCGGTCGAGCAGGCGCTCGCCGCGCAGTGACATGAACCGCGGCGTCTATACGCTTGGGCTTCGGGCTCTCGCGCCGCTGATCTGGCTTTGGATGGCCCGCCGCGCCAAACGCGCCGGCGGCCGCTGGGAGATCTTTTCGCCCGAGCGCTTCGGGCGCGCTGATCCGGCCTCCGTGTTGCCGGACAACCCGGTCTGGGTGCATGCCGTCAGCCTGGGCGAGACCCGGGCCGCATTGCCATTGCTGAATGCGCTGCTGGCGCGCGGCCTGCCGGTGTTGCTGACGCACACGACGGCGACCGGCCGCGCGGAAGGCGAGCGCCTGTTCAAGGACGCCATCGCACAGGGACAACTGCGGCAGGTGTGGCTGCCCTACGATTTTCCCGGCGCGACCCGACGCTTCCTGGCGGCGCATCGGCCGCGCTGCGGCCTCCTGATGGAACGCGAGATCTGGCCCAACCTGCTGGCCGCCGCGCGGCAGGCGCGGGTGCCGATGGCGCTGATCAGCGCGCGCTATTCCGCGTCGTCGCTGCGGCAGGCGCGCCGGATGGGCGGCGTGATGCGTGAGGCGCTGGCCGGGTTGGACAAGGTGCTGGCGCAGACGGCGGAAGATGCCGGACGGCTGGCCGAGGCGGGTGCGCCGGCGGCCGTCGTGACCGGCAATCTCAAGTTCGACCTCGTGCTGCCGCCCGCGCAGGTGGAGGCGGGACGCGCGTGGCGCGCGCAGCTCGGCCGGCAGGTCGTCGCGGTTGCCAGCACGCGCGAGGGCGAGGATGCGCCGTTCATCGAGGCGATCAAGCGGCACGCGGCCGCGCCGGGCGCGCCGCTCTTTCTGCTGATTCCGCGTCATCCTCAGCGCTTTGACGAAGCCGCGCGGCTGCTGTCGGACGCGAAGGTGGGTTTTGCGCGTCGTTCCGAAGGCACGCTCCCGCCGCCGGATGCCGCCGTGCTGGTCGGGGATTCGCTGGGCGAGATGGCCTTCTATTACGCGGCCTCGGATGTCGCGATCGTGGCTGGAAGCTTTGCGCCGCTGGGCGGCCAGAACCTGATCGAAGCCTGCGCGGCGGGCGTGCCCGTCATCGTCGGACCGCACACGTTCAATTTCAAGCAGGCGGCCGAAGATGCCGTTGAAGCGGGGGCCGCGTTGCGCGCGGCCGATCCGGCGCAGGCGGTGGACGCGGCGGTCGCGCTGCTCTCCGACACGGCCCGCCGGCAGGCGGCGAGCAAGGCCGCTCGCACATGGTTCGACCAGCATGCGGGTGCGACGGGGCGCACGATGGTAGCGTTGGGGCCCTGGCTGGATGGACGGGCGCCGGGCCTTTAAGAGACGAGTCGGCCTCCGGCCGGCAAGAAGCCGAGCAGCCCTGGCCGTTAAGGGCCGTTAAGGCGATTTGCGCGGCGCCAGCGTGACCGCGTCCGCATTCAATTCCTGGCTGAATCGCCGCGCGTCGCGGCCTTGGTCTTCGGGCCGGGCGCCGAGCCAGCCTTGTCCCAGCGCATAGACGCCCAGGTTCGCCAGCAGGATCAGAATGAAGAGCACGCGCATGCTGGGCCTTCGTCAGGGAGTGGCGGTCACGGGGGCGCGCCCCACGGCGGCCAGTCCGTCCAGGACGGGATGGTCCAGGTAGACGGGAACCGGCGTCGCGCCGAAAGCCCCGCCCGCGTCGGCCAGCAATCGTTCGATTTCCTGGTGCACTTCGGGCCAGCCGCCGCCGGCCGCGTAGATCTGCGGGGTCTGCCCATAGCGCTGGCGGCCCGCCAGCCATTGGCGCACGACGGCGCCGGCCTGCGCGGCGGCGATGCCCGAGGCGATGGCCTCGTGCGTATCCGTGGGGTAGGGCACGACCTGGCCGTTGGCGATGGGCAGGTTGGCGGTGCCGTGGGCAAGCGAGGTGCGCATCATGGCCGGGCCCGGCAGGATCAGGCCGCCCGCAAAGACGTTGTCCGGTCCGACGGTGTCGATGGTGGTGGCGGTGCCGAAGCTGGCCAGCACGAAAGGCGGGTGCGTGCCCGGCAGGCGCGACAGCACGCCGAGCAGCGAGGCCCAGCGGTCGGCGCCGAGCTGCGTGGGGGTGCGATAGCTGTTGACCAGACCCAGCGTCGTCGCTTGCGACGGCGACCAGGTGACGGCGCAGCCATGCTTTTGCAGGATGGCCGCGATGGCGTCGCCGCGGGCCGCGCCAGCGACGTTCACGCCCAACGCGCGCCGCGGTGGCCGCGGCAGGGCGGCAAGCCAGTCATCCAGTGCGTTCAGGTCCAGGCCGTCGAACGCGACGGCCGCGGGCTCGCGCGGCATGTCCGGATTGCTGGCGTCCAGCCAACCCACTTTGAGGCGGCTGTTGCCGGAGTCGATGAGAATAATCATGCTTGGCGTCGAATCGAAATTTCACCGACCGAGATCGGTGTGGCGCCCTCGGGCGTTTGCACCAGCAGGCGGCCTTGCTCGTCCACGCCACAGGCGGTGCCGCTAAGAAGAATAGCGCCCTTGTCCAGCACGTTCACCTTGCGGCCCGCCAGCGCGTCCACCTGGTCGAACCGCTGCCGGAAGGCGCCGAAGCCGTCGCGCTCAAGCGTGCGCACTGCCTCGTGCCACGCCGCGGCGCTGGCGCAGATCAGGTCCGCGGCCACGGTGGCGCGCGCGGCGCCGGTCTGCACCTGCGTCCAGTCCGCAATCTCGCGGTCCAGGGCGAGCGACAGCGCGGCCGCATCGGCAAGATTGACGCCCATGCCGATCACCACGGTGTAGCCGGTGTCGCGGCCGCCCGGATTGCGGGTGGTCTCGACGAGGATGCCGGCCAGCTTGGCGTCGTGCCATTGAATATCGTTGGGCCATTTCATGCACAAGCCCCGCGACGCCGGCCCGGCAACGGTGCGCAGGGCTTCGCAGGCGGCCACGCCGGCAAGCGGCGATAGCGCCGCCAGCTGCATGGCGGGCAGATGCACGTCGAAGGCGCACGAGAACATCAGCGTGGAACCCTGGCGGTTCTGCCACGGACGGCCCGCGCGGCCGCGGCCGGCGTCCTGCTGATGCGTGCCCAGCAGCCAAGGCTTGCCCGCGCCAGCGCCTGAACGCGCGCGCGCGAGCAGGTCGGCATTGGTCGATCCGGTGCTGCCGGTCCAGGTGACGTCCTGGAAGGCGGGCAGGCGTTGCGCCAGCGTCCGGGCAAGCATTTCCGGGGCGGGCAGGTCGATGGGGCAAACGGGGGCGGGCATGGCCGCGATTGTAGGGCACGCGGGCCGCGCTCGCGGCTGCGAGGCGCCAGCGTTTATGATTGGCGATACATTTTTGCATCCGCACCCCGACGACATGCCGCATTCCGCATTGCTTGCGACCGCCGCCGCGCCTTTCCGCCACGAAGGCGGGGTTTGCCACGTCGGCGGCGATTGGAGCGTCCTGGCGCTGGCCGAGTCGGGCGAGGTCGAACGCAGACGCGAGGCGCTCGCGCGGGCCGCCAAGGAGGGCGCGCGCTGGGACCTGCACGCGATCCACCGGCTGGACACCATCGGCGCGCTGATCATCTGGCAGGCGTGGGGTGAAAAGCTGCCCGAGCGCGTGCGCTGGGGCGCCGGGCAGCAGGACGTCTTCAACGCGCTGGCGATGAACAAGGGCGAGACACCTGTGCCCGCCGCCAAGCCCGAGACCTGGACGTGGGTACGCGCCACGGGTGGCGCGGTCCTGCGGGCCGCCGAAAACGGCAAGGCCCTGCTCATCATGCTGGGCCAGCTGGTGCTGGATGTGGGCGCCATGCTGCGCCGGCCCTGGCTGGGCCCGTGGCGCGAGATCTCCGCGCAGGTTTACCGGACCGGTGCGCAGGCGCTGGGCATCACGGCGCTGGTGGGCTTTCTGATCGGCGTGGTGCTGTCCTACCTGTCGGCGCAGCAGTTGCAGATGTTCGGCGCCGACCGCTTCATCGTGCGCCTTCTGGGCGTGTCCATCGTGCGCGAGCTGGGCCCGGTGCTGGCGGCCATTCTGGTGGCCGGCCGGTCGGGGTCCGCCATCACGGCGCAGATCGGCGTCATGCGGGTCACGCAGGAACTGGACGCCATGCTGGTCATGGGCATTTCCCACGGCCAGCGCCTGATCCTGCCGCGCGTGGTGGCGCTGGCGATCACGATGCCGCTGCTGGTGTTGTGGACCAGCGCGATGGCCCTGCTGGGCGGCATGCTGGCAGCGCAGGCGCAGCTTGGCGTGTCCGCGCAATGGTTCCTGCAATCGCTGCCTGATGCGATCACACTGACCAATTACTGGATTGGCATGTTGAAGGGCGTGACCTTCGGCATCCTGATCGCGCTGATCGCCTGCCATTTTGGCCTGCGCATCCAGCCCAACACCGAAAGCCTCGGGCGCGGCACGACCACGTCCGTGGTCACCTCGATCACGGGCGTGATTCTGCTGGATGCGGTGTACGCGATCATCTTCAGTTCGGTGGGCATCTGATGAACAACGCCACCCAGAATCGGCTGTTCGCTGAAGAAGGCGTGACCGTCGAGCCGGTCATTACCGTGCGCGGCCTGCGTACTGCGTTTGGCGACCACGTCGTGCACGAAAACCTGGATCTGACGGTGTTTCCGGGCGAGATCCTAGTGCTGGTTGGCGGCTCGGGCACGGGCAAGACGGTGCTGCTGCGGCAGATCATCGGGCTGGACGTGCCGGCCGCGGGCACCGTGAAGGTGCTGGGTCACACGCTGTCGGAATTGACGGCGGGCGAGCGCCGGCGCCTGTCATACCGCTGGGGCATGCTGTTCCAGGCCGGAGCGCTGTTCTCGGCGCTGTCGGTGTTCGACAATGTGGCGCTGCCCTTGCGCGAACTGCGCACGGTGCCGGAAGACCTGGTGCGCGACGTCGTCATGTGCCGGCTGGCCATGGTGGGCCTGTCGTCGCGCGATGCGGACAAGCGGCCCTCGGACCTGTCCGGCGGCATGGTCAAGCGCGTGGCGCTGGCGCGCGCGCTGTCGCTGGACCCGGACTTGCTGTTCCTCGACGAGCCCACGGCCGGGCTCGATCCGCTGCGGTCCGACGAATTCGTGGACTTGGTGCGCAGCCTGCACCGGCAGCTTGGCTTTACCGTCGTCATGGTGACGCACGACCTGGACACGCTGCTGGCGCTGGCCACGCGCGTGTCCGTGCTGGCGGAGAAGCGGGTGATCATTTGCGACACGGTGCCTGAAGTCCTGAAGTTCGATCACC
>CBHWAL010000141.1:0-9360 GCA_966111495.1 uncultured Achromobacter sp.
CGGAAGTGGAAGTGCTGCGTCACATCAGACAAGGTCTGTCGGTGACGCAGATCGCGGGGCGGCTGGTGCGCAGCAAGAAGACAGTCAGTACGCACAAACGCCGCGCCATGCGCAAGCTGGGGCTGTCCGATGACTTGTCGCTGGCGCTGTACCTGCGCGACAAATTTGCAGAATGAACGCGCGGCCCCTCAGGGCCGCGCGCGACATCAGATGATGCGGGAGTACGTGGCGGTGGGAATGGCCGAGCGCAGGTATTTGTCGAAGGCCATGGCCACGGCCCGCACGAAGTACCAGCCCAGGCCGGTGACCCGCAGTTCGCCCAGGTGCAGATTCACCAGGCCCAGTTCGGCCAGGCTGGCCACCTGCGAGAGTTCGCGGCTGAAGTAGTCGCCGAACCGCAGGCCATGCTTGGCCTCGATGCGGGCGAAGTCCACGCGGCCCTGGCACATGATGTCCATGATGACTTCGCGGCGGACGAGATCGTCGGGGCTTAGCGCCAGGCCGCGCTCGACGGCGAACTTTCCGGATTCGATGGCCGCATAGTATTCGTCGAGAATCTTGGCGTTCTGGCTGTAGGTGTCGCCGATGCGGCCGATCGCCGACACGCCCAGGGCAATGAGGTCGCGATCCGGCTGCGTGCTGTAACCCTGGAAATTGCGGTGCAGTTCGCCGCGCTGCTTGGCAATGGCCAGCGCGTCGGTGTTCAACGCGAAGTGGTCCATGCCGATATACGTGTAGCCCTGGCTCAAGAAGCCCTGGATGGCGGAGCTGAGCAGGCCGACGCGCGTGGCACGGTCCGGCAGGTCGGCTTCGTGGATGCGGCGCTGCGGCTTGAAGCGTTCGGGCAAATGCGCGTAGGCGTAGAGCGCGATGCGGTCCGGGCGCAGCGAGATGACTTGTTCGATGGTCCGGGCGAAAGATTCGGTGGTTTGCAGCGGCAGGCCGTAGATGAGGTCCACGTTGACCGACGCATAGCCCAACGCCCGGGCGCTTTGCATCAGCGCGGCAACGTCTTCGTACGATTGAACCCGGTGCACCGCGACCTGCACCCGTTCGTCGAAATCCTGCACGCCGAAGCTCAGGCGGTTAAAGCCCAATTGCTGCAAGAAAGCCAGGCGCTCGGGCGTTGCGGTGCGGGGGTCGACTTCGACGGAAATCTCGGCATCGGGCTCGAAGCGGAAGGCGCCGCGCAGGTCGCCCATCAGCCGCGCCAGTTCTTCGTTGGACAGGAACGTGGGGGTGCCGCCCCCGAAATGCAGCTGCGACACCGGCACGCCCGGCCCGAGTTCCTGCACATGCAGGGCGATTTCTTGAGACAGGGCATCCAGGTAGCGGGCGGCGCGGTCGTGGTGGCGTGTCACCACCTTGTTACAGGCGCAGTAATAACAGACCGATTCGCAAAAGGGAATGTGGACGTAGAGCGACAGCGGCTCGGCCGGGCTGGTTGCGCGCCGCTGCTGCAGGGCGAGGCGGTAGTCTTGCTCGCCAAAGCTGCCGTGATAACGGTCTGCGGTGGGATACGACGTGTACCGCGGCCCGTTCTTGTCCAACCGGGCCAGCAGTTGGGGAGGAAAAAACGGCTCGGCGGTGGCGGGCGCCGGCGATTCCGAAGATTGAGGGCGTAGAGCGGCTTGCATAACCCGGATTATTCGCCTGCCCCGCCCCCGGCACCTTGATCTTGCGCAAACAGCGAGCACCGCATCTGCCGCGGGGCAAAGTATTCCCGTACGTGCCCGCAGCAGACCCCGCCCCGTAAAATGCGGCGATTCCCGCAGCAAACAAGGATCAAGCAATGGAAACCGAACTGGAAGGCCGCCTGCTGGCCATGCGCCAGGCGCTGGCGATCGCGATCGCCCTGTCCACCCGCAGCAGCCCCCAGGCCACCGACATGGCGCTGGAACTCCTGGGCGACCTGAAGACCAATCTGGACAACACGCCCGCGGACAGCCCATTCGGCAAGCCGGAATGGGTGGTGGGCGCGCATGACGAACTCGACGGCATCGCCCGGCTGGTGCGCGCGTTTACGCAGACGCCCGAGCCGGACGACGACGCCTGACTGGCCTGACCACCAGACGAACAGCGGGGGTATCCCTCACATCGTTTTCCCTGAAAGCGGCGGTTTTCCCTTTTGTTTCAAAGGCGAGGTGCCTATATTGGTGGCCTGACCACCAGGCCAACCCTTTGCGCAGACCGCCCGATGAGCACCTTCCAAGCCGTCGCTGTCACCCGCCTGTATCGCATGATCGCCGACCAGATCGCGGGACGCATCCGGGCCGGCGACTTCCCGCGCGGCCGGCGCTTGCCGTCGGAACGGGATCTGGCCGAACAGTTGCAGGTCAGCCGCGCGTCGATCCGGGAAGCGCTGATCGCGCTTGAGATCGAGGGTTACGTCGAGGTCCGCGTCGGCACCGGTGTATTCGTGGCCGATAAGGAAGGCGGCGGCGCGGCATGGGCCGCCGGTCCGAATGCCAGCGCGGCGCAAAGCGCCGACGACATCGGCCCGTTCGACCTGCTTGAAGCACGCCTCATCATCGAACCCGAATGCGCCGGCATGGCTGCCCAGCACGCCACGCCCGCCCAGCTTGCGGCGATCCTCGCGGCGCATGAGGGCATGTCCCTGACCGATTCGCCGGGACGGCACGACCGCGAGTTCCACGGCACGATCGCCGCCGCCTGCGGCAACGCCGCGCTGGCCGCCGCGGTGGGCCATTTGTGGAACCTGACCCAGTCCAGCTCGGTGTACCGCCGGATGCAGGACTACTTCGTCGATGCCAAGGTATGGGCCGTCGCCCACGCCGAACACCAGCGCATCCTGACCGCGATCGTGGCGCGCGACCCCATCCGGGCGCGCCACGCCATGCACGCACACCTGCTTGGCATCCTGGCGCGCCTGCGCGAGGACTTTGGCGACGTTTCCAACCCCCGAGGCGACCTATGACGACACCCACCCTGTCCATCAACGGCAACCGGCTGTGGCAGTCCCTGATGGACCTAGCGCAGATCGGCGCGACGCCCAAGGGCGGCAACTGCCGCCTGGCGCTCACCGCGCTCGATGGCCAGGGGCGTGATCTGGTAACCGGCTGGATGCGCGATGCCGGCATGACGGTGCGCGTGGACCAGGTGGGCAACATCTTTGCCCGGCGCGCGGGCCGCGACGACAGCCTGCCGCCCGTCATGACGGGCAGCCACATCGACACGCAGCCCACGGGCGGCAAGTTCGACGGCTGTTATGGGGTGCTGGCCGGGCTTGAAGTCATCCGCACGTTGAACGACGCGGGCGTGCAGACCGAAGCCCCGCTGGAAGTGGCCATCTGGACCAACGAGGAAGGCTCGCGCTTCGTGCCCGTCATGATGGGATCGGGCGTATTCGCCGGCAAATTTCCGCTTGAGACCGCGCTGTCGGCCCGCGACGCGCAGGGCATCAGCGTGCGCGACGAGCTTGCCGCCATCGGGTACGCGGGCGCCGACCCCGTGGGCGGCCGCCCGGTTGACGCGTACTTCGAGGCGCATATCGAGCAGGGTCCAATCCTGGAGCACGAGGAAAAGACCGTCGGCGTGGTGACCGGGTCGCTGGGGCTGCGGTGGTACGACGTCACGGTGACCGGGATGGAAATGCACGCCGGTCCGACGCCCATGGCGATCCGCCGCGACGCCCTCTTTGCTACCAGCTTTTTGCTCCAGGCCGTCGTGAATATCGCCAACAGCCACCAGCCGCACGGACGCGGGACGGTGGGCGAGATCCACGCCTATCCGGGCTCGCGCAACGTGATCCCGGGCCAGGTGCGTTTCACCACCGACCTGCGCCACGAAGACGAGGCGACGCTGACCCGCATGGACCAGGATTGGCGGCGCGTCTGCGACGACATCGCGGTCGCGCACGGCGTGCACGTCGACGTGAAGGACGTGCAGTATTTCCCGCCGACGCCGTTCGACACGGATCTGGTCGACAAGGTGCGCAAGGGCGCCGCGAACCGCGGCCTGCCCGCCATGAACATCGTCACCGGCGCGGGACACGATGCCGTCTACATGGCCGCCGTCGCGCCCACCGCGATGATCTTCGTGCCGTGCAAGGACGGCATCAGCCACAACGAAATCGAAGACGCCCAGCCCGCGCATCT
The DNA here is from genome assembly GCA_966111495.1 of uncultured Achromobacter sp. Lineage (GTDB taxonomy): Bacteria > Pseudomonadota > Gammaproteobacteria > Burkholderiales > Burkholderiaceae_B > Achromobacter. The sequence goes on from CBHWAL010000141.1 coordinate 4,119, forward strand.
GGAGGCCGGGTGCAACGTCTTGCTCGACGCCATGGTGGCGCGGGCCGATGGCGCCAGTAAGCGCCCTGAATGATTTGCCCAAGCCGTAGCCAGCACGCCTGATTCGTCCAACAAAAATGCAAAGGGGAAAAACTTGCAGCCGGACACTCACCGCACCGCAGCCGCCAACGTAGCCGCACCTACCAACGCCGCCCTCGCCGCCCTGGCGAAGCACCACTAATTTCTCCGCATTGGTGCGCGGCGCCTTAACCAGCACCTGAACGAAGCATTGTTGCAGCAGCTCCACCCGCAGTACCCAAGAAACACAGGTGGCATGAGGTTTGCTTGATTCGGCACGGCATTCGCCGCGTCCGAGCGGCTGCCTGTCCGACCCTTTCCAGCCCGGAGGCTCGCAGTGAAATCGAAAAACTGGTTTTCCCTAAGCATCGGCGCACTGGTCCTTGCGGCCGCGCTGCCCGCCACGCAGGCGTTGGCCCAGACCAAGGGCGGCACGCTGAACATGATCGTCCAGCCCGAACCGCCGGTCATCGTGACGGCCATCAATCAGCAGGGGCCGACGCAATTCGTCGCGGGCAAGATCTACGAAAGCCTGCTGACCTACTCCACCGACTTGAAGCCGCAGCCTGGCCTGGCCAAATCCTGGGAAGCCGCCGCGGATGGGCTGACCTACACCTTCCATCTGCAGGACAACGTGAAGTGGCATGACGGCAAGCCCTTCACGTCCGAAGACGTGGTGTTCTCGCTGTCGGAAATGCTGCCCAAGACCCATGCCCGCGCCCGCGTCATCCTGAACAAGTTCGTCGATTCCGTGCAGGCGCCGGACGCCAAGACCGTGGTCATCAAGCTGAAGACGCCGTTCCCGGCCTTCATGCTGATGTTTGAACCCGGCTTTGCGCCGATGATGCCCAAGCATCTGTATGCCGGCACGGACTACATGACCAACCCGGCGAACCAGAAGCCCGTGGGCACCGGCCCCTTCGTCTTCAAGGAATGGAAGCGCGGCGAATACATCAAGCTGGCGCGCAATCCGGACTACTGGAAGCCGGGCAAGCCCTACCTGGATGAACTGGTGTTCAACGTGATTCCGGATGCGGCATCGCGCGCCGTGGCGTTTGAGCGCGGCAGCGTGGACGTGCTGCGCGGCGGCGACGTGGACAACGTCGACATCAAGCGGCTGCGCGGCCTGCCAAATGTGGAATACACCACCGCGGGCTGGGAGATGTTCTCGCCGCAGGCCTACCTGATCTTCAACATGCGCAAGCCGCCCTTCGACAACCTGAAGGTGCGTCAGGCGGTCATGGCGGCCATGAACCGCAACATGGTGGTCAACAACATCTTCTTCGGCCTGGGCAAGGTGTCGACCAGCCCCTTCGTGACGACCGAGATGTTCTACGACAAGAACATGCCGCCGATGCCGTTCGACATGAAGAAGGCGCGCGCGCTCATCAAGGAGTCGGGCATCAAGCCAGGCGACTACACGATCCGCCAACTGAGCTTCCCGTACGGCTCGACCTGGGACCGGCTGGGCGAATACACCAAGCAGGCGCTGGAGCAGCTTGGCTTCAAGGTGAACGTGGAATCGACCGACGCGGGCGGCTGGGCCAGCCGCACCGGCAACTGGGACTTCGACCTGACGACCACCTTCACCTACCAGTACGGCGACCCCGCGCTGGGCGTGCAGCGGCTGTACATCTCGTCGAACATCGTCAAGGGATCGCCCTTTGCCAACGTGCAGGGTTACAGCAACCCCGAGACCGACAAGATGTGGGAGGCCGCCGCCTCCGAGGTCGATCCGGCCAAGCGCCAGGAGCTCTACACCAAGATCCAGACGACCCTCGTGAACGAAGTGGCCAATGGATTCCTGGTCGACATGGAGTTCCCCACCCTGTCTCGCTCCAACGTGAAGAACCTGGTCAAGACCGCCATCGGTCTGAACGAGTCGTTCGACGACGTCTATATCGAGAAGAAGTAAGCGCTGCCAAGGCGCTGCCGCGGGTTCGTCCGCGGCAGCGCCCCGCTGCGCGACGGGCCCGCTTGCCGCCGGCAAAGCCCGTCCTGAAAGGACCCGAGCATGAGATTCCTGTCTTTCCTGCTTTCCCGCATCGGCAAGGCCCTGGTGGTGGTGCTGGGCGTGGTGATCATCAATTTCTTCCTGATACGGCTGGCGCCGGGCGACCCCGCCGCCGTGCTGGCCGGCCAGGCCGGCGCGGGCGATGCCGCCTACGTGGACCAGTTGCGCGTCGCCTTCGGGCTGGACAAGCCGATCCTGACGCAGCTCCTGCTGTATCTGAAGGGCGTGGTGCAGCTGGACCTAGGCTTTTCGTACCGCAACCACGTGCCGGTGCTGGACCTGATCGTCGAGCGGCTGCCCGCCACGTTCCTCTTGATGTCGTGCGCCTTTGTGTTTTCCATCGTGCTGGGCGTGCTGCTGGGCGTGGTGGCGGCCAAGGCGCGCTACCGCAACAAGCGCCGCTGGATCGATAGCTCGGTGATGACCGGCGCCCTGCTCCTGTACGCCACGCCGCTCTTCTGGCTGTCGCTGATGGGCATCCTGCTGTTTTCGGTGGTGCTGGGCTGGCTGCCGGCGTTCGGCATGGAAACCGTGGGCGCCAACCTGACCGGCTGGGCGCGCGCGGGCGACATCGCCCAGCACCTCATCCTGCCGACCGTGACCCTGGGCTGCTTCTTCATGGCCGTCTATGTGCGGCTGACCCGCGCGTCGATGCTGGAAGTGATCGGCATGGACTTCGTGAAGACGGCCCGCGCCAAGGGCGTGAGTCCCAGCCGCGTGATCCGCGCGCACGTACTGCGCAACGCGCTGCTGCCGGTCATTACGTTTGCCGGCATCCAGCTCGGGCAGATGGCGGGCGGCGCGGTCCTGACCGAAACCGTCTTCGCGTGGCCCGGCATCGGCCGCCTGATGTTCGACGCCCTGCTGCAACGCGACTACCAGCTCCTCCTGGGCATTTTCCTGGTCACTTCCATCATGGTCGTCGTCTTCAACTTGTTGACCGAAGTGCTGTACCGCCTGATCGATCCGCGCATCGGCGCGGGTGCGCAGCAAGGAGCCTCCGCATGAAGTCATTTGCCCAACGCTACATGCGCAACTACGGGGCGGTGGCCGGCCTGGTCATCATGCTGATCGTGGTGGCCGTGGCCCTGGCGGCGCCCCTGCTGTACGAGGAATCGCCCTGGATGATGGTGGCCGATCCGCTGATCCCGCCATTCACCAATGCGGACTATCCGTTCGGCACGGACATGCTGGGCCGCGACATCACCGCGGGCCTGGTGTGGGGCGCCCGCGTGTCGCTGATGGTGGGCCTGCTGTCGACCGCCGTGGCGCTGCTGTTCGGCATCCTGGTGGGTTCGGTGGCCGGCTATTGCGGCGGCCGCATGGACGACGCGCTGATGCGCTTCACCGAGTTCTTCCAGACCATACCGCAACTGGCCATGGCCGTGGTGCTGGTCGCCATTCTGAGTCCGTCGGTGTATTCGATCATGGGCGCGATTGCCGTGGTGTCGTGGCCGCCCGCCGCGCGGCTGGTACGGTCGGAGTTCATGACGCTCAAGCAGCGCGAATTCGTGCAGGCGGCCATCGTCATCGGCCAGACGCCGGCGCGCATCGTGGGCACGCAGATCCTGCCCAACGCCATGTCGCCCATCATCGTGTCGGCCTCGTTCATGGTGGCAACCGCCATCCTGACGGAATCGTCCTTGTCGTTCCTGGGTTTGGGAGACCGCAACCTGATGAGCTGGGGCTTCATGATCGGCGCGGCGCGCACCATGATCCGCGAAGCGTGGTGGATGAGCGTGTGGCCCGGCGTCGCCATTCTGCTGACCGTGCTGGCCATCAACCTGATCGGTGAAGGGCTGAACGACGCCCTCAACCCGCAACTGCGCAAGCGCGGCGAATAGGAGGCCGACATGACTGAAACCCCAGAATCGCCGCCGCTGCTGTCCATCCAGAACCTGACCATCGCGCTGCCCAAGGGCGGCGACCGCCCGTACGCGGTGGAGAATGTCTCGTACGACATCCGCGCGGGTGAAATCCTGTGCATCGTCGGCGAATCCGGGTCGGGCAAGTCCCTGAGCGCCAACGCCATCATGGGACTGCTGCCCGACTACCTGACGCCGCAGCAGGGCCGCATCCTGTTCCGCGGCCAGGATCTGCTGCAGCTGGACGAACCCGCGCTGCAGGCCATGCGCGGCAAGGACATGGCGATGATCTTCCAGGAGCCGCTGTCGGCCCTGAACCCGCTGATGACGGTGGGCGAGCAGATCAGCGAGGTGATGCGCGTGCATGACGCCTATCCGGGCGCCGAGCGCTTGAAGCGCACACTGGAACTGCTGGAATTCGTGGGCCTGCCGGATCCCGCGACGCTCTATCACGTGTATCCGTTCCGGCTGTCCGGCGGCCAGCGCCAGCGCGTGATGATCGCGATGGCGCTGGCGCTGGAACCCGCGCTGCTGATCGCCGACGAGCCCACGACCGCCCTGGACGTCACCACGCAGGCGCAAATTCTGGCGCTGATCGCGCGCATCCAGAAAGCCAAAGGCATGGGCGTGATGTTCGTCACGCACGACTTCGGCGTGGTGGCCGAGATCGCGCACCGCGTGGCCGTCATGGAGAAAGGCATCCTGGTCGAGCAAGGCCCGGCCAGCGAGGTGCTCAACCGTCCGCGCCATCCCTACACGCAGCGCCTGATCGCGGCGGTGCCGCACCGGCGTGGCGAGGAACGCGCCGGGATCGCGGACGACCGGCCGGTGCTGGAAGTGAAAGACCTGAAAAAGACCTACGTGATCGGCCACGGCTGGCTGGGCAACAAGCGCGAGGTGCACGCGGTGGACGGCGTGAGTTTTGCCGTGCGGCGCGGCGAGACGCTGGGCATCGTGGGTGAATCCGGATCCGGCAAGTCCACCATCGGCAAATGCCTGCTCAAGCTTGTCGGCATCAATGGCGGCCAGTTGCTGTTCAACGGGCAGGACATCGCCACGCTGCCCGAGTCGCGCTTTCGGCCGATGCGGCACGAAATCCAGATGATCTTCCAGGACCCGTTCGCCTCGCTCAACCCGCGGCACACCGTGGGCCGCATCATCAGCGATGGCCCCGTCGCCAACGGCGTTGCGCGCGCGCAGGCCGAGACCCGGGCGCGCGAGCTGCTGTCCCTGGTGGGAATGGACCCGTCTGCCTTCGATCGCTATCCCAACCAGTTTTCGGGCGGTCAGCGCCAGCGCATCGGCA
>CBHWAL010000142.1:0-9360 GCA_966111495.1 uncultured Achromobacter sp.
GTGAAATGGGAGAATGACGGCCCGCCGCCGCTGCCGATGTGGCGCGATCCGGAAATGATCTCGCTGTTCAAGACGATCCTGATGTGGCTGGTCGGTGGCGTCCTGGCCCTGTGGCTGTACCGCAAGGTTCGCCGCTCGGTTACCGAGTACCTGTACCCGCCGGTCGATCCGGAATTGGCCGAAGCCGAGCGTGCTGAAGCCGCCCGCGAAGCTCAGGACCTGGCCCGCGCCAAGGAAACCGACCGCTATCAAGACAACCTGGAGCGCGCACGCACCATGGCCAACAAGGATCCGCGCGCCGTCGCGATGGTCCTGCGCACCTGGATGACCAAAGATGAAAAATGATTCCCTGCCCATGGACGGCATGACGCGCAGCGCCGTCCTGATGATGTCGCTGGGCGAAGACGCCGCGGCTGAAGTGTTCAAGTACCTGAGCGCCCGTGAAGTCCAGCAGGTCGGCGCCGCGATGGCCAGCCTCAAGCAGGTCACGCGCAACGACGTCGCCGTCGTGCTGGAGGAGTTCCGCCTGGAAGCCGACCAGTTCATGGCCGTGACGCTGGGCTCGGACGACTACATCCGCAGCGTGCTGACCAAGGCGCTGGGCAGCGACCGCGCGGCTGGCCTGATCGAAGACATCCTGGAAGCCGGCGACGGCGGCAGCGGCATCGACGCGCTGAACTGGCTGGATCCGAACACCGTGGCCGAGCTGATCGGCGACGAGCACCCGCAGATCATCGCGACCATCCTGGTTCACCTGGAGCGCGACCGCGCGGCCGGCGTGCTGGCCCTGCTGACGGACCGCCTGCGCAACGACGTGATGCTGCGTATCGCCACGTTCGGCGGCGTGCAGCCGGCGGCGCTGTCCGAGCTGACCGAAGTGCTGAACTCCGTGCTGGCTGGCCAGGGCGCCAAGCGCAGCAAGATGGGCGGCGTGCGCACCGCGGCCGAGATCCTGAACATGATGAACTCGACGCAGGAAGAGACCGTGGTCGCCAGCCTGCGCGAACGCGACAACGACCTGGCGCAGAAGATCATCGACGAGATGTTCGTCTTCGACAACCTGCTCGACGTCGAGGACCGCGCCATCCAGCTCATCCTCAAGGAAATCGACAACGACACGCTCATGGTCGCGCTCAAGGGCGCCCAGGAAGAGCTGCGCGCCAAGTTCCTGCGCAACATGTCCAGCCGTGCGGCCGAAATGCTGCGCGAGGACCTGGAAGCCCAGGGCCCGATCCGCATGTCGAAGGTCGAGACCGAACAGAAGAAGATCCTGCAGATCGCCCGCCGCCTGGCGGAAAGCGGCCAGATCGTCCTGGGCAATTCCGGAGACGACGCGTATGTCTGAAGCGGACAACGGCGCGGCGACGCTCATCTCGCGCAGCGCCGCCTGGCGTCGCTGGCAGATGCTGTCGTTCGACGAGCCGGCTGCCGTCGAAGTCGAGCCCGAGCCCGAACCCGATCCGGGTCCCGATCCCGCCGTGGTCATGGCGCAGTTGCGCGCCCAGGCCATCGCGGAAGGACACGAGGAAGGATTGACGCGCGGCCACGCCGCGGGCCACGAAGCCGGCCAGCAGGCAGGCTACGAGGCAGGTCTTGCCGCCGGCCGCGAAGCCGGTCATGCGGAAGGCCTGGCCCAGGGCCGCGAACAAGGGGCCGCCGAGGCGCAACGCCTGCACACGCTGGTCGAAGCCTGCGCCGTGTCGATCGGCGCGCTGGAAGAAAAGATGGGCCAGAGCCTGCTGACGCTGGCCCTGGACATTGCCCAGCAAGTGGTTCGCACCACCCTCGCCGAACAGCCCGAGACGGTCGTGAACGCGGTTCGCGACGTCCTGCACATCAATCCGACCGCTGGCGGCCAGATGCGCCTGTGGGCCAACCCGGACGATATCGAGCTGATCCGCCTGCACCTGGCCGATGAACTGAAGGAAGGCCACTGGCGCGTGCTGGCCGATGAATCCATTCTGCGCGGCGGCTGCCGCGCCGAGACGCCTTTCGGCGACATCGACGCCACCTTGCAGACCCGCTGGCGCCGCGTGGCCGCCTCGCTCGGCCGCAACGCAACCTGGGAGGAGCCGGTGTGAACGGCAATCCGGCCACCGAGCAATCCGGCCAGGCGCCCCTCGCGGGCGCCGCAGCCGCTTCCGTGCCGGCCAAGCCGACCGCGCCCGTGCTCGACCGCTGGCAGACGCAGCTTGAGATCGGCTCGATCCGCGCGGCGTCCACCGATCCGTGGCTGGTCAGCGGCAAGATCACGCGCGCGACCGGCCTCGTGCTGCACGCCACCGGCCTGCGCCTGCCCGTCGGCGCCGCCGCCCGCATCGAGATTGCGCGCGGCCATGACCATTGGGCAGACGCCGAAGTCGTGGGCTTTGATGGCCACACGCTATACCTGATGCCGCAGGCCGACATCTCCGGCCTGCCGCCCGGCGCGCGCGTCGTGCCCGGTGAGCCGCCCGTGCAGCGCCAGATTCCGCTGCCGCGCAAGGCTGAACTGAACGGCAACGCCAAGCCTCAGCTGGGCCGCCACCTGCCGGTCGGCAACGCGCTGCTCGGCCGCGTGCTGGACGGCGCCGGCCGCCCGCTGGACGGACTGGGTCCGCTGACGGGCGCCGAACTCGCTCCCCTGTCGGCCCAGCCCATCAATCCGCTGTCGCGCGCGCCCATCGACACGGTGCTGGACACGGGCGTGCGCGCCATCAACGGTCTGCTGACCGTCGGCCGCGGCCAGCGCATGGGCCTGTTCGCCGGCTCCGGCGTCGGTAAATCCGTGCTGCTGGGCATGATGGCCCGCTACACCAAGGCCGACGTCATCGTCGTGGGCCTGATCGGCGAGCGGGGCCGCGAAGTCAAGGAATTCATCGAGCACAACCTGGGCCCCGAAGGGCTCGCGCGGTCGGTCGTGGTGGCCGCGCCGGCCGACGTGTCGGCGCTGCTGCGCCTGCAGGGCGCCGCGTATGCGACCCGCCTGGCCGAGCATTTCCGCGACCAGGGCCTGGACGTGCTGCTGATCATGGACTCGCTGACCCGCTACGCAATGGCGCAACGGGAAATCGCGCTGGCCATCGGCGAACCGCCCGCCACCAAGGGCTATCCGCCGTCGGTATTTGCCAAGCTGCCGATGCTGGTGGAACGCGCGGGCATGGGCGCGCCGGGTCCGTCCGGCAAGGCCGGCTCGATCACGGCGTTCTATACCGTGCTGGCCGAAGGCGACGACCAGCAGGATCCGATCGCCGACTCGGCGCGCGCGATTCTGGACGGCCACGTCGTGCTGTCGCGGCACCTGGCCGAATCGGGCCACTACCCCGCCATCGACATCGAAGCGTCGATCTCGCGGGCGATGACCTCGCTCATTACGCCGCAGCAGTTCTCGATCGTGCGCCGCTTCAAGCAAAGCCTGTCGCGCTACCAGCGCAATCGCGACCTCATCGCCGTCGGCGCCTACGCCGCCGGCAACGACCCGCAGCTGGACGACGCTATCGCGCGCTACCCGCGCCTGGAAGCCTTCCTGCAGCAGGATATCGGCGAGAACGTCGGGTACGAAGACGCCGTCAATCAATTGCGAGCCAGTTTCGAATCACGGGACACCTATGCCTAGCCAATTGCCTCTGGACATGCTGATCAACCTGGCCAAAGAGAGCACGGACGAAGCCGCCCGCCTCCTGGGCCGGCTGACCGCCGAACGCAGCAATGCGCAGCGCCAGCTTTCCATGCTGCACGACTATCGCCAGGACTACCTCGAGCGCCTTCAGACGGCGATGACGAGCGGCATGGCGGCCAGCGACTGCCACAACTATCAGCGCTTCATCGGCACGCTGGACGACGCGATCGGCCAGCAACAGGGCGTGCTGCGCCAGGCCGAGGACAACCTGTCCAAGGGCCAGCTTTACTGGCAACAGGAAAAGCGCAAGCTCAACTCCTACGATGCCCTGGCGCAGCGCGAGCAGCGCGCCCAGGCCCTCGTGGAATCGCGCCGCGAACAGCGCGCCAACGACGAATTCTCCGCCCGCCTGGTCCAGCGCCAGGCCAGCGGCATGCATTAAGCAGTTCCACACAGGAAGCCCAAGATGACCGCTCCCCTGCCCTTGCCTTCGCTCGCACCGGCCGCCCCGACGTCGATGAACGACGTGCTTGGCGCCAAACCGGCTGCCTCGAACAAGAAAGACAAAGGACCCTCCTTCTCGGACGTGCTGGCTCAGCAGCGTCCGGCGCAGCAGCGGCCCAACCAGGCCGCCGACGCCCGCCCCGCACACGGCAACAGCAAGACGCCGTCCACGGACGGCACGGCCCGCGATCCCGCCAGCACGGCGGAAGGCGCTGCCGGCGGCGCCATCAATGATGCAGTGCAGAGCGCCGCGCAGGCCGAAGCCGGCGCCCTCGCCGTCGCCGCGCAGCAGCCGGTGGCCGCGTCCGACCTGCCGCAGCAGGCTCTGGAAATCGCGGCCCAGGCCGCCGAGCAGGTGCAGCTGGCGCGCGGCAATGCCGCTGCGACTGCCACCGCCATGAACCAGGGCGCCGCCGTGCTGACGGCCGCGCTGAACGCCGCCGACACGCTGGTGCCGCTGGCCGCGCAGCAGGCGCAGACGCCCGTGGCCGCGACCGCCGGCCAGGCGCAGGCCGCGGCGGCGCAAATCGCCCGCGAGGCCGAAGCCGCTCTGCCGGTGGTCACCGCTGCCGTCAAGCCGGGTTCCGCCCCGCTTGCCCAGGCCCCGGTCGACCCCAAGGCGGCGGTCAAGACGGACGCCTCGAAGGCTGCGCCGGAACTGCCCCTGCCGCGCGTCGCGCGCGATGTGCCCGCGGACCAGAAGGACGCCGCACCCGCGCTGCCGGCCCACGTTGCCGACGAAGAGCAGCCCGACCTGCTGGCCGGCACGACCCCGCAATTCCAGGCGCCGCAGCATGGCGCCAACCCGCAGGAGGCGCTGGCCCACGCGCTGGCCGCGGCCACGCAGCGCCAGGCACTGCCGGTCGTCAACCAGGCCGCCATCGCGCAGCCGATCGTTCCCGTCGTCATGCAAGTGGCCACGCCGGTTGGCGCCACCCACTGGGGCACCGAACTCGGCCAGCAGATGGTCATGATGAGCAGCAACGTGCGCCAAGGCATGCAGACCGCCGAACTGCGGCTGGATCCGCCGGACCTCGGTCCGCTGCGCGTCAGCCTGAACCTGGCGGACGGCGTGGCCACCGCCTCGTTCGTGTCGGCGCATGCGTCGGTGCGCCAGGCGATCGAAGTCGCGATTCCGCAGTTGCAGCAGGCGCTTGCCCAGGCCGGCATCTCGCTGGGCCAGACGAGCGTCGGCGAACAGGCCGCGCAGCAGGAATTCGCGCAGCAGAACGGCAACGGCTCGCAGCGTCAGCAAGGCGGCGGCGCCGCCGTGGCGGACAGCGGGGCAGATGCCGCGCAGCCCGCGGTGACGGTGTCGCGCAACGCCAACGCGCTGGTCGACACATTCGCGTAATGATCCGGCGGCCCGTATCCGGCAACGGATGCGGGCAGTGCAGCAATAGCTTGAGATACGCGGCTTTCGCCCTGTTTTTCGCCTCCAAGCGGCGGCGTGAATTCGGGCAGAATGCTTTCATCCACTAAGAATCCGTTTTCACCAGCGGCAAACACGCATCGAACTCCAGATGGCGACAATCAAACCCATTCCCGCGCCGGCGCGCGGCGCGTCCTCCGGCGGCATCGGCCGCATCCTTCGCCCGCTGCTGGCGATCCTGGTGCTGCTGCTCGTTGCCGCCGCCAGTGCGGGCGCAACCTGGTTCATCACGCAGCGCCTGCAGCAACCGCAAGGCGGCGCTCCGGTGCAGCTTGGCGTCGGCCAGGTGCCTGGCGGCCAACCCGGCCAGCCTGGCCAACCCGGTCAGCCGGGCAGCGTGCAAGGCCAGCCCGGTCAAGGCCCGCAGGCCACGCCGACGACCTTCGTCGCGCCGTCCGCCACCCCGATCGCCGTTCCCGCGCCGATCTTCGTGCCGATCGAAGCCTTCACGGTCACGCTGCAGAACGCGGACACGGAACGCATCATGCACGTTGGCCTGACTCTGCGCGTCAGCGACGAACACACCCGCACGCGTCTGGAAAAGTACATGCCGGAAGTGCGCAGCCGCATCCTGATGGTCCTGTCGTCGCAGTCGCCCACTGCCGTGCAAACGCAGCAAGGCAAGAACGATATGGTCGCGGCCATCAAGCAGGCGGTGAACCGCCCCTTCTCGCCCCTGCCTGACGGCCAGTACGTGACCGACGTGCTGTTCACGGCGTTCGTGGTGCAATAAGCATGGCCTACGAGGCGTTTCTTTCGCAGGACGAAGTCGATGCGCTGCTAGCTGGCGTCACCGGCGAGAGCGATAGTAAAAAGGAATCCGACGGGCCGAACGCCGGTGCGCGCGCCTACGACCTGAGCTCGCCCGAGCGCGTCGTGCGCCGCCGCATGCAGACGCTGGAGCTCATCAACGAGCGGTTTGCGCGCAACATGCGCAACGTGCTGTTGAACTTCATGCGCCGCAGCGCCGATATCACCGTCGGCTCGATCAAGATCCAGAAGTACGCGGACTTCGAGCGCAACCTGCCGGTTCCCAGCAATCTGAACATGATTCAGATGAAGCCGCTGCGCGGCACGGCGCTCTTTACCTATGACCCGAATCTGGTGTTTTTGGTCATCGACAGCCTGTTCGGCGGCGATGGCCGCTACCACACGCGGGTCGAAGGCCGGGACTTCACCACCACCGAGCAGCGCATCATCCGGCGCCTGCTCAACCTGACCCTGGAAAGCTACGGCAAGTCCTGGGACCCCGTCTATCCGATCGAGTTCGAATACGTCCGCTCGGAGATGCACACCAAGTTCGCCAGCATCACCGGCAACAACGAAGTGGTGGTCGTCTCGTCGTTCCACATCGAATTCGGCGCGACTGGCGGCGACCTGAACATCTGCCTGCCGTATTCCATGATCGAGCCGGTGCGCGATCTGCTGACGCGTCCGCTGCAGGAAACCACGCTCGAGGAAGTCGATCAGCGCTGGTCGCAGCAGCTTTCGCGCCAGGTGCGCAGCGCCGACATCGACGTGGTCGCGGAATTTGCCCGCATCCCGTCGTCGATCCGCGAACTGATGAGCCTGAAGGTCGGCGACGTCCTTCCGGTCGACGTGCCTGAAACCGTCATCGCGCACGTCGACGACGTGCCGCTGATGGAATGCGGCTACGGCGTCTTCAACGGCCAATACGCCCTGCGCGTACAAAACCTGTTTACCCACGATACAGAACCCAACGAGGCCTCTGACCATGACTGACAAGAACGAGCCCGGCACTGGCTCGTCCCCGGCCGACGACTGGGCCGACGCGCTCGCCGAACAATCCCGCGCCAACCCGCCCACGCAAGCCGACGGTCTGAAGCCGCAGGACGACTGGGCCGCCGCGATGGCCGAACAGGCTGCTGCACCCGAGGCAGCGGCGCCCGCTGCCGCCCCGGCGCCGGCCCCGGCGCCCGCCGCAGCGCCGGCCGCCTCGGCTTCGGCCGCCACGCCCGGCCACGGCACCGACATCGACCTGATCATGGACGTTCCCGTCCAGTTGACGGTTGAGCTGGGCCGCACCCGCCTGACCATCAAGAACCTGCTCCAACTGGGCCAGGGCTCGGTGGTGGAACTGGACGGCCTGGCCGGCGAACCGATGGACATTTTCGTCAACGGCTATCTGATCGCCCAGGGCGAAGTCGTCGTCGTCGAAGAAAAGTACGGCATCCGCCTGACCGACATCATCACCCCGTCCGAGCGGATCAACCGCTTGAACAACCGTCGTTGACCCCTGGCGCCATGACCGAACCTGCCCTGCTGCGCGTCATCATCGGCCTTGTGCTGGTGGTGGCCGCCATTCTGGCCGCCGCGTGGCTTGCCAAGCGCGCCGGACTGGTCCAGCGCGGCGGCGGCAACGTGCTGCGCCAGGTCGCCAGCATGCCGGTCGGGCCGCGTCAAAGCGTCGTCGTCGTCGAGATCGAAGACACCTGGCTGGTGGTGGGCGTTGGCCCGAACCAGCTCACCACCCTGCATACCCTGCCCGCCGGCCAGTTGCCGGAGGGTTCGCCTCTGCCCACGGCCGCTTTCGCGGCCAAGCTGGGCCAGGCACTCAAGCGCCGCTAGGGCTGTACGCCCCGGCGCGAATCAAGCGATACCCATGAGTTTGCCTACTCGCACGTCTACCGCCCGCGCCGCCCAGCGTGCGCTGCCCATGCTGGCCGCTGCCGCGGTACTGGGGCTGGCCTTCTTCCCGGCCGGCGTCGTGGCGCAAGCCACGCTGCCCGCGCTGACGGCCACGCCGGGCGCGAACGGCTCGCAGACCTACTCGCTCAGCATGCAGACCATGCTGCTGATGACGTCACTGTCGTTCCTGCCGGCGGCGCTGCTGATGATGACGGGCTTCACGCGCATCATCATCGTGCTGGGCCTCTTGCGCAGCTCGATGGGCAAGGCCATGTCGCCGCCCAACCACGTGCTGATCGGCCTGGCGCTGTTCCTGACCTTCTATACGATGTCGCCGGTGTTCGACAAGATCTACACCGACGCCTACAAGCCCTTGTCCGAAGGCACGATCCAGTTCGAGGCCGCGGTCGAACGCGCCGCGAACCCGCTGCGCACCTTCATGCTGCACCAGACGCGCGAGAACGACCTGTCGCTCTTTGCCAACCTGGCCAACCAGCCCGCGCTGGAAGACCCCTCGCAGGTGCCGATGCGCATCCTGGTGCCCGCCTTCATCACCAGCGAACTGAAGACCGCTTTCCAGATCGGCTTCACGATCTTCATTCCCTTCCTCATCATCGACCTGGTGGTTGCCAGCGTCCTGATGGCGCTGGGCATGATGATGGTGCCGCCCGTCACCGTGGCGCTGCCGTTCAAGCTGATGCTGTTCGTGCTGGCCGACGGCTGGAACCTGCTGATGGGTTCGCTGGCCCAGAGCTTCTACCAATAACGCCGGAGCAATCGCCATGACCGCTGAAACCGTCATGACCATGGCCTACCAGGCGATGAAGATCGTCCTGGCAATGGCCGGCCCGCTGCTGCTGGTGGTGCTGGTGGTGGGCCTGATCATCAGCATCTTCCAGGCCGCCACGCAGATCAACGAAATGACGCTGTCGTTCATTCCGAAGCTGCTGGCCATGTGCGGCGTGCTGGTGCTGCTGGGCCCCTGGCTCATCGGCGTCATGGTCGACTACATTCGGCAACTGATCGGCCAGATCCCCATGCTGGTGTCCTGAGCGGCCCGCGCCGCCCGGCCCCGGACATTTCCCCATGATCGCCTTCACGCTCGAACAGCTCAACGGCTGGATCGGCCAGTTTCTCTGGCCGTTCGTGCGTATCCTGGCGCTGATCGGCACCGCCC